>JAEDLC010000152.1 GCA_016295505.1 Dorea sp. | reverse complement strand
CTGTACTGACAGGCAGTAGCTCCCGAAACCAGTTCATGTCCACAGTCCAGTTCTATTCCTGCCCGCGAATTTTTCTGTATCAGATCTATCTTTTTTCCTTCTTTTGCGCCGTGAAAATAAAGGATATATGTGTCATTTTCCATACAATAACCATAATTTACAGGCACAATATACACGCCATCCTCGTCCTGCAATCCAAGCCTGCAGACTTTACAGGTATCAAATATATGCTGTATCTCTTTCTGATCCGTTACTTCTCTGTCTTTTCTTCTCATAATCTTCTCCTCCTGTTTTTCTTTATTTTACCATTCGTAATATCAAACTATCCTTTAAATACAAATACCGGCATCGGAGGATCATTTCTCCGATTATAGTACTCATTGGCGATCACCGTATACTCTCTTGACGGAAGCTCCTTCAGAAATCGAAGTATTGCCTCTTTCTCTTCATATCCGGTATCTCCTCCGCTATAGATACAAAGACTCATCATTCCGCCTTTTTTCAGAATTTCAAGTCCTTTTTTTATTGCTGGCACGCTGGTCCTGGCTTTCGTTGCAATCTGATGATCTCCTCCGGGAAGATATCCGAAGTTAAAGCAGATTACATCTGCAGAATCATCACTGGCATATCGATCCATATGCTCATGACCATCCTTTACCAGTTCTGCCGTTTCCAGGCAATGATGCATTTCCAGCAGCTCTCTGGTAGCGCATATTGCTTCTTCCTGAATGTCCATTGCCAGCACATGCCCCTTCTCTCCGGCAAGTTCACATAAGAATAAAGTATCATTTCCTTTTCCCATGGTAGCGTCAATATAAAAACCTTCCCGCACCGCCTGTGACCGGATGACCTCATGGCACCAGAACGTGATCTGCGATTGCTTCATCATGCTTCTCCTCTCCGTTTATTATAAAAAAACATCAACACCGCCATGGCAAGAATGATTCCATATCCCAGCCAGCTGAGAGCATCCGGTATCTGTCCGAACACAAAAAAGCCCAATATCGAAGAGAAGATAATCTGGGAATAGTCAAATACCGATATCTCCCTCGCCGGTGCATAACAGTAGGCTGCCGTAATGGAAAACTGTCCTCCCGCAGCAGAAAGCCCTGCCAGGAGAAGAACCGCAATCTGCATTCCCGTCATAGGATGGTAATGAAAGATCAGATAAGGCAGTACCGAAAGGCAGGAAAATGCAGAGAAAAAAAACACAATAAATGGTCCCTTTTCTCCCAGCTCACCAAGTTTTCTTACCATCGTATAGGCCGCGCCTGCACAGATTCCGCCCAGAAGACCTATGAGTGACGGAACCAGATCCATGTTCGTTATAGTAGGCTTGATTACAAATAAACTTCCCACAAAAGCTCCGATTACGATCAGCGCCTGATTCCATGTTACTTTTTCTTTTAGGATCAGATAACTGAAAATAACCGCAAAAAACGGGGACATCTTGTTCAGCATCGAAGCGTCTGCAAGTACCAGATGATCCACCGCATAAAAGTTGCACAAGATTCCGATGGTTCCAAAGATCGATCTCAAAAGCAGGCAGATCATGTTTTCTCTCTCACATCGAAATGATGCTTTTTCCCTCACCAGAATGATAGCGGCAAAAACTGCTGCCACCAGATTCCGGAAAAAGCTTTTCTGTACAGACGGCAGGTCGCCTGCCATGCGTACAAACATGTTCATGAGCGCAAAACAAAATGCCGATATGACGATATAAAAGATACCTTTGTATTGTTTTTTCAGTTTCATATTTTCTGTACCCTCTTTTCTATATCACCATTCCCAGTGTTCCCGCGACAATCAGCGCGAGACCTGTCGCTGACTTTCTGGTAAGTTTCTCACCGAACACCACATAGGCAAATCCAATAGAAACCAGAATGCTCAGCTTGTCAATCGGAAGCACAACGCTGACCGGACCGTCCTGAAGCGCACGGTAATAACACAGCCAGGACATTCCGGTTGCAATCCCCGACAATACGATAAAGAGCCAGCTCTTCTTTGTGATTTCTTTGATCTGTTTCTGCTTTCCACCTGCCAGAACGATCATCCATGCCATGATCAGTACAACGATCGTCCGGATTGCCGTTCCCAGATTGGATTCAATTCCGACAATTCCAATCTTACTCAGAATTGCCGTCAGAGAGGCAAATATTGCTGACAATGCCGCATAGATCAATGCACTTCTTGCATTCTTTGAATTTTCTTTGGAGGTATCCTTTTTTTCAATCATCAGATACGTTCCTGCTGCAATCAGTATCACACAGACAGCCTTCAGCATATTCATAGGTTCTCCCAGAAAAAGAACTCCCAGAAGAATAGTCAGCACTACGCTGGACTTGTCGATCGGAACCACTTTATTGATATCACCGATCTGCAATGCATGAAAATAACAGATCCAGGAAGCGCCCGTCGTCACACCGGAGACACACAGAAACACCATTGTTTTCGCCGATACATCCTGTATCGATCCCTGTGATCCCACAAGAAAAACCATCAGCCACGAAAAGATCAGCACAACGACCGTTCGAAGCGCTGTCAGCAGATGTGAGTCCGTATCCTGCACTCCGATTTTCACAAGAATTGCCGTTATTCCTGCAAAAAAAGATGATCCTACCGCAAACAATAACCACATATTCATTCCTCCTCATTCTTTAAAAATCGAAAAGCGATAACTGGTTCGAAGCCGGAAGGTCTGCCAGAATCCCCAGCTCCACCATATAATCAATGACTGTTTTGCTCGCCTTGGTTCTCTGACGGAAGTCATCAAGAGACAGATATTTTCCATCTTTTGAGGCCTCCTGAACTGCTTCGGCCGCCTTTTCTCCCATACCGTCAATACTCGAAAGCGGCGGCATCAATTTTCCGTCTACGATCAGGAACTTCGTTGCCTGCGCCCTGTAGATATCCAACGGCTCGAACTCATAACCTCTGGCATACATCTCCTGTACGATATGCATGTCTTTCATGGTATCCTGTTCTTTCTTGCTGAGTGTCGCAGATCTCCGGTTATAATCATCGATATAATACTGCAGTTTTTCTTTTCCCTGACACATGATCTCATAGGAAAATGCATCTGCACGTATTCCAAAATAAGCCCCATAATATGCCAGCGGATAATTGATCTTACAATAAGCAATTCGATAAGCCATCATGACATATGCCGCCGCATGCGCTTTCGGGAACATGTATTTGATCTTTTCACAGGACCAGATATACCAGTCCGGCACACCATGCTCTGTCATATCCTTCTTAAATTCCGGCCATTCTTTACATTTCCCCTTTGCCACAGCTCCTTTACGGACG
Source organism: Dorea sp. (assembly GCA_016295505.1). Lineage (GTDB taxonomy): Bacteria > Bacillota > Clostridia > Lachnospirales > Lachnospiraceae > Dorea_A. The sequence continues at coordinate 379 of JAEDLC010000152.1, read as the reverse complement.
CGTTCCATGATAGTAAAGGATTCTTCGCTGTCCATCCCTTTATTGATCAGGTAGGTCATAATATCATCTCGTGTACAGATAGCTGTAGAAATCGTTGCTTTTCCACTCTTGATCAGTTCCTGTGCATTGTTCAGCCACACATCCGTTCCATGAGACAATCCTGAGATACGGATCAGATCTGAGATCGTCTGCGGTTTGGTATCCACCACCATCTGAATAACAAAGTCCGTACCAAACTCTGGAATTCCAAGACATCCGACCGGACATCCCCCGATATCATCCGGGGTAATTCCAAGTACCTCTGTCCCGTGAAACAAAGCCATTACATCCTTATCATCCAGTGGAATCTTTGTTGCATCAAAACGGTTATCTGTCTCAT
>JAEDLC010000151.1 GCA_016295505.1 Dorea sp. | reverse complement strand
TGATTTTGTTGAGAAAAGGTGTGGGGGAAAAGGAGGACGAGTAAAAATGAGTACTCAAACAAAAAAGAAGCTTCCAATGGGCTTCTGGGCATGCTCTACGACAGAGATTTTTGAACGTTTTGCTTATTATACCGGACGTTCTATTCTGTTAGTTTTCGTAGCAGCAAGTGTAGCATCAGGTGGTCTTGGTCTGTCAGAAGGAACTGCTGCAACTATGCAGTCACAGTTGACAGCATTTTCTTACGGACTTCCTATTCTTTGTGCCATTATTTGTGACCGTTTGATCGGTGCAAGGTATACTACTCCGATTGGTATGCTCCTCTGCGGTATTGGTTACTGGATTGGATCTATGGCAACAAGCGGCGGAATGGTATATGCGATGATCTGGTGTATCAGTATCGGTCTTGCATTCTATAAGACTGGTCCATTGATCGGACGTATCGTATCCAGCGATCAGCTCGACAATGCATATTCTGTACGTTATGGTCTTGTTAACATCGGTGCATGTGCAGGCCCGTTCCTTGCAGGTATTCTGTATCAGGATGTATTTGCAAGTGGAGATATGATGGGATACAGACCATGCTTCAAGATTGCAGCAGTCCTGATGTTCTTAGGAGCAATCTGGTTCACGATCGGAACACGTTTCATGGGTGAAGCTGGTAAGACTCCATTTAAGAAAGAACTGACAGAGGAAGAAATTGCACGTGAAGCAGAGCTGAAGGCTAAGAATAAGGAAGAGAAGAAGATGCCTTATACAACGCTTGAGAAGAAGAGAATTGCTGCAATCATTCTCATCTGCATATTTGCAATCGTATTCTGGGTATTCTGGTATCTGGCATACCTGCCGGTATATTATTTCTGGGGCGAGAACGCAAACTGGGTAATCGCAGGTTACAACGTTCCGCTTACATGGTTTGATGCGGCAAATGCTTTATTCTGTGTACTTGTTGGTATGTTTGTAACTCCGAAGCTCTGGAGCTATCTTGCAAGCAGACCAAAGGGAGATATGAGTATTTATAAGAAATGTGCATTGGGTATTGGTACTCTTGGTGTTGGATATCTGTTCTTTGCACTGATGGATGTTATCCGCGGCGATGGACAGATCAGCTGCCTGTGGCTCTTGATCTTTGCAGTCCTGATCACATTAGGTGAGATGTTCTTCTCTCCACTGGGAAATGCATTTATTGCGAAATACGCACCAAGCCGTATTTACTCTACAATGCAGTCTGTATGGGGACTTGCAATTTTCTTCGCAGCAATCAGTTATGGATACGTATACAATGCATTGTTCGGAGGAGCGATCAAGTTCACAACTGCATGTATTATCATTGCAGTGATTGCATTCGTTGCAGTTGCACTTCTGGTTGTTCTGGACAAACCGTTAACAGCATTGGTTGAAAAGAAAGACGACGAAAAATAAGAAAAATAAGAAAAATAAGAAAAATAAAGTAGAATCATAGAGTAAAATGATGTAAAATGATATTAGGATTGCAGGAATACATACAAGTTGCCTGACAATCCTAATATTATTAGGGAAAAAACATTACTATTTTACAGGAGGCGTTATAACATGAGTATTCCAGAGAGATTAACAAATCTGCGCGCGAAGATGGAGGAAAAAGGAATTGATATCTATGTTGTTCCGACAGCAGATTTTCACCAGAGCGAATATGTTGGGGAATATTTTAAAGCAAGAAAATATATCACAGGTTTTTCCGGTTCAGCAGGTACAGCTGTCATTACCAAGGATGAGGCACGTCTTTGGACAGATGGACGTTACTTCATTCAGGCAACTGCACAGCTGGAAGGGACAACTGTTGAATTGATGAAGATGGGTGAGCCGGGAGTTCCGGAGCTTACAGATTATCTGAAAGATATATTAAAAGCAGGCGATACCCTTGGATTTGACGGACGTGTAGTATCTGTCGGAGAAGGACAGGAGTATGCAGAAATTGCAGAAAAGAAGGGAGCAAAGGTTGCTTATCATGAAGATCTGATTGATCTGATCTGGACAGACCGTCCGGAGCTTTCAAAAGCACCGGCATTTGCTCTTGGAATTGAATATGCAGGAGAATCAGCAGCGGATAAATTAAAGAGAACCCGCGAAGAGATGGAAAAAGCAGGAGCAAATGCACATGTGCTTACAACTCTGGATGATATCTGCTGGACATTGAATATTCGTGGAGATGATATTGAATTCTTCCCATTGATCCTTTCTTATGCAATCATCACAATGGATGGCATGGAACTATATATTGACGAAAATAAATTAAATGATGAGATCAAAGCGCAGCTGGCGGAGTTAAACGTAAAACTTCATCCATACAATGACATATATGAAGATATCCGCAAACTGGATGACAGTACAGTGCTTATGCTTGATCCGGGTAAGCTGAACTATGCTTTATACAATAACATTCCTGAGAATGTGAAGAAAGTGGAAAAGAGAAATCCGGCGATTCTGATGAAAGCGATCAAGAATCCGGTGGAAGTAGAGAATATCCGTAAAGCACAGATCAAGGACAGCGTTGCACATGTAAGATTTATGAAGTGGTTGAAAGAAAATGTTGGCAAGATCACAATTACCGAGATGAGTGCAACAGATAAGCTGGATGAATTTCGTGCTGAGATGGGCAACTTTATCCGTCCGAGTTTTGAACCGATCGCATCTTACGGAGAGCATGGTGCAATCGTACATTATACTTCATCACCGGAGACAGATGTGGAACTGAAAGAAGGCAGTTTCTTCCTTACGGATACAGGTGCAGGATTCTGGGAAGGTTCTACAGATGTAACGAGAACATATGCGCTTGGTGAGGTTTCACAGAAGATGAAAGATGACTTTACACTGGTTGCAATCAGTAACCTGTCACTTGGAAGTGCAAAATTCCTGGAAGGATGTACCGGCCTGGTACTGGATGTACTTTCCAGAAAGCCATTCTGGGATCGTAATCTGAACTTCAATCATGGAACCGGACATGGTGTGGGTTACCTTTTGAATATTCATGAGGGTCCTGCAGGATTCCGGTGGAAATACCGCAAAGGAGAAACAGAGGTACTCCATGAAGGCATGGTTATTACGGATGAGCCGGGAATCTATATCGAAGGTTCTCACGGAATCCGTCTGGAGAATGAGCTTCTGTGCTGCAAGGGTGAGAAGAATGAGTACGGACAGTTTATGTACTTTGACGCAATCACATTGATTCCAATGGATCTGGATGCAATCAATCCGGATATCATGACTGCAGAAGAGAAGAAACTTCTGAATGATTACCATAAGAAGGTATATGATACGCTTACTCCATATCTGAATGAAGAAGAAACAGAATGGCTTGCGAAGTATACAAGAGCAGTTTAATATCCAAATGGCCTATTGATAGAAAAATGCCGGGACGCATAATTGTATGCGTTCCGGCATTTGTAATGTGCACATAAATGACTACAAAATATGTAAGAACAACCTCTTTTACAGAGGAAGTGGTGAATTAATGATATCAAAAGAATATGGGAAGTCAGCTTCAGACAGTCCTTTTTCTTTGATCATATATTCTACAGAATTTCTGTAATGACTCGATATGATATTACAGATCGCCTGACAGTCTTTGCTCTGATAAATGTCGTAGATTTCCTTGTGGACTTCGTATTGTCTGTGCGTTACAGTATCTTTTCGGTCGGTCTGCTGGTAAAATGTGAAAAATGTAGCGAAATCCAAAGAAGTCCAGGCTTTGGTGAGGTAGGGCATATGTGCCTCGTGTATCAACACTGTATGAAATTGGTTGTCAAAGATAATAG
>JAEDLC010000150.1 GCA_016295505.1 Dorea sp. | reverse complement strand
CTTTTGGCTCTTCCGTCTTTGGCTCCTCCACTTTTGGCTCCTCTGACTCTGGCTCCTCCGCTTTTGGTTCTTCTACTTTTGGTTTCTCCGCTTTCGGTTTTCTCTTAAAGAAGGATTTTATCTTCTCCAGGATACGTCGGAAAAAGCCTTTTTTCTTTGTTTGATTCTCCGGTCTCTCTTCTTCCGGCGGAAATTCCGGTACGAATTCACCTTCCGGTTCTTTTTCCGGTTTTTCCTGCATCTTAACCTCATGCCAGTTCAGAAGCTCCGAGATAATCTCGAAATATCTCTCCAGATTTCTTTCCACGGAAGCGATCAGACCAAGGTCTATCTCACTGTCTTCTACAAAATAGATTCCCGGAATGTCAGAATCACTTTCCATAGAATACATTGCATACTTCAGATTCTTTGGAATCTCATTTTCCATACCAAACGGAGTTACCGCGCAGATATACGGGTATGCATCCGGATAAGTGGTCCGGAATATCTCATTCATCATCAGTGCAATCGTATAACGAATCTGATCAGAAGCCCCCGGGAATTCTACTTTCATCACGAGCTTATTGCGATAAGAACGCTTCGGAATACTGCTGACATAGACGTGACGTCCGTGTTTCAGATCGTGATAATCCGACATTTCCAGATAACCATCAGTCAGAACTTCCACCTGACAGTATCCCTTCAGAATCCGGATATCTCCCAGTGTCTTCTGTCCTCCGACACTTGTATCATCTTTCCAGTTTGTAACCGTGATATGCCGAATCTGCCGGTAATACTTTCTCTCTGTAATATGATCAGCAGCTCTTCTTACTACTACGCCGTTACGCGGAGTGATAGACTGCACCTCATAATATTTGCCCGCGTAAGTCAGGAACTGTCCGGGAATCAACGCCTGGAACACATGTCCATAAAGCTTCGCTCCGATATAATAAGTCTCCCCTTTTTCATCTTCCGCAATATAATATGCATTCTTCAGATTACGGACAAATTCCGCAATCTCCGTCTGCTCTTCAATTGCATAATATTTCTTTGTCTCTGTCCTCAGACCGTCTGCCAGAAGCTCATCACGGAAATAAATCCTGATGTTGATCTCCTCAATATCACAATGCTTGTAGATCAGCGTTTTCAACGTTTCAAGCGGAGCATCTACGTCAAATTCAATACCGCTGACCATCAGTGTCTCTGCAATCTCATCTTCACTGACCTGTTCTCCGGCCATCCGCATCAGAAGCTTCAGTACCGTATTACGTTCCGAGCGTGTGTAATCAGCTACAATCGTCGGAATTGCCTTCGGATCCGTAAGAAATGTCTGTGCATTTTCAAACATATAATCACGAAGAAGATAATTCTCGCTAATCACATTGATAAATCCCTGCTGTTTTGCCCTTGTTGCGTACAGACGCACCATCTCAAACAGATTCAGGAACTCATCTTCTACAACCAGAAAGGAATTCTCCTGTGTCTTCGGACTCCAGAGATTCGAATCTACCTGAAAGGCTTTGTTAAAGCTCTCCTGACTCACGGGAAGGTCTGCGTATCCACAGATTTTTTTATAATACTGTCCCGCGATCCATTTCATATCCAATACCGGAAACTTCTCACCGCTGATCCATCTTGTATTGGCGATCTGGTATTTCATAGCCACTGCATTGATCTCTGTTCCGATACCCATATACCGGGATACATTGGAAAAGATTCTGTGATGCATATATTCACCATCTGCATCCCAGCACATAATCGAAGTAACGGATCCGCTCTGGCTCGTCGCCTCCACCTCCGTAATATTGGTCCGCAGGGTATGTGATAACGCATCCACCAGTCCGTCACAGTTTCTGTCACAGGCCGCATAGACTACACTGTCCTGCCGGTCGAATCTGCCGATCAGAAGGTTCAGTCCCATCTGACCGGTCGCCAGAAGCTTTGATGGTTCTACGATGAATACAAATCCTACTTTTTCAAAAAATTCTGTATTATTTTTCTGTATATCAATGTTAAACAGATCACTGAACTTCAGAATTCCAATGTCTGCCTCTGTGGCATTCTGATCCAGAATCTCAACTTTCCACAGACTGTCTGTATTGATCTGTTCGACAATCCCTTCATTCAGCCACTGCACCACATCCTCAACAGCCGAATCTCTGCCCATAACGATCAGGCTTTTTCGATTTTTCATCAGCTGTCTGGTCATAGGAAGCATGAGATAGTCTGTCAGATCCCGGTAAAATGGATTGCAGAACAGTACACTCTGCCCTTTCATGAGCTTAATACAGCTCTTCACATATCCCGGCTCAATCTCTTTTCCACTTTCCCTCAGAGCGCGGAAGTACTGTCCCAGATTTGCGACCGCAGCATCCTTGCTCTCGCACATCTCCTCAAGCGTCTCAAATGTAGCCGGCACGCCAAGTCCATTGTCCACTGTAGAATCATACAGCACATGATCTCCGAACAGGCTCTTTAATATATCCCGAAGCAGCCCGTAGTTAGCCACTTTATAGGACTCCTCATCTTCACCCAGGATATCTTCAATAAATTCACTTTTCGTAAGCCCGGACAGGAAGCACAGCACTTCCCCCAGAACAAGCAATCCGAAGATCGGATAAAAAGTTGTCTGAAAAGCCGGCATTTTCGGATAATACTGCGACAGAACAAAGACAATACTTGATACGGCAACTGCCGTGTAATAGATCCCTTTACAGTAAAACTTAATCTGTCCATACTCCGGCTTTACGAACCACCTGTCCAGTTCTTTATCGTACTCATAACACCTGCCGGATGTAGCTTCCGTCAGTTCTTCCGAAGATCCCCATATCCGTTTCAGAATCGGGAGAATGATCACCTTAACCAGTAAAAATCCGGCCGCCATCAGCACATTCACTATATAGACCAGATATTTCTGCAGGTTCATCCGGCTGATAAACGGAACCACACCCCCGATAAAATTGATCATACGTATCACCGAATGATACATTTGATTCAGAAAGATCAGCGCCACCACACAATACACCAGTGCTGCCACCGGCATCAGAAACTGCTTTGCCCTGTCTGTCTGATCCAGATTGATCTTCAACGCAGCCGTGCAGAGAAGGATGAAGGATGCCGTACAGAGTACGATTTTTATCAACTGTAATATCCCTGTCATGAATCTTCTCCTTTCGTTTCTTCGTACAGATCTTCTCTTTCAATCACGAGACCTGCGATAAACTTATATGGCGGACGAATCATATCGCCTGCCGTATTCAGTGGAATCTCGGACTTTCCTCCATCCGGCTCATAATAATAGAGTCTGTTATCCTTTGGCAGCTTATCCTCATCAAAGAAACGGGTCACATTTTTTTCAAAATCCGCAATTCGCTTTACGCCGAATGCAGCAGCAAATTCCTCATCCCGCTCGATCGACATTTTAAGTGCCTGTTTATGTGTTCTCAATCTTAAGGTTCTCTCGGAAACCGCATCATTTTTCTTTGTCAGACCTGCATAGATCGACTGTGCCTTCATGTAAGTACACAGTGTCGAAAAATATCCTTCAAATTTCTTGGCAGATCCGTTCACACTGTTAATCAGCTCTCTCATAAGATCATTAAAACGTTCCATACTCGCAATGATCTTTCCCCGAAGCAGAAACAGTGCCGCAATTCCGCCGGTCGATGCAAGGACAGTTGCTCCCAGAGTAAGTCCCAGAGACGCAAAAAACTGCTGTTTTCCAAGCTTTAACGAATTAAAAATATAAGGAAAATATCCAATCATGTAGATCAGCAGGATGATAACGCCTGTGCTGATCACAACATTTCTTCGCAT
>JAEDLC010000149.1 GCA_016295505.1 Dorea sp. | reverse complement strand
TTCAGCATCGGCGGGAACCCTTTCCAGTAGTCCGGCCAGCCCGTCATATCCTGCGGATGGGATCCTCTTAAAAACTGAAGTTTTCCAAGCTTTCCTGTGCGATATAATTCTTCCAGATACAGGAATTCCCGGCTGTAAACCGTTGTCTCCATCATCATATAGGTCTTCCCGGATTTTTCCTGTGCATCTACAATCCGCTTACAGTCTTCCACAGACAGAGCCATAGGGATCGTACATGCCGCATGTTTGCCTGCCTCAAGCGCTTTGCATACCATATCCGCATGAAGCTGTGGCGGTGTATTGATGTGTACTGCATCAATCTCATCGTCTGCAAGTAATTCATCATAATCCGTATAAAGCTTCGGTATCTTCCACTGTTCTCCCAGCGCTTTCAGTTTTTCTTCCGTTCTCTGACAGATTGCCACAAGAGTGGCACCCGGATATGCCTGATAGATTGGTATGAATTCCGCGCCAAATCCAAGACCTACGATCGCTACATTTACATTTTTCAATTTCCGTCCCTCCTTCTTACATTTTGACTGATTCTTCCTTATTTTATTGACTTTTTTTGTCTAATTCCTATAATTAAATATAGCATATACATATTTGAAGAAAGCGACACGATTTAGTAAATTTACGACACATCATTGTTTTTTGCATATAGCAGGGAGGATTCATATGACTCGCAAAGTAACAACACTTGATTTTTTAAAAACAGTCTCTTTCTCTTCCCTTTTCAGTCTATGGGATCAGAATCATGAGACCAGCTTTTTTCTAAAAGATACGAACGGCGTTCTGGTATTTGTCAATAACGCTCTCGTATGCCAATATCATCTGCAGTCCAAATCTGACATCATCGGAAAAACGGATTTTGACATCCTCCCCTGGCATCTCGCCGCCAAATATCGCAATGACGATCTGCACATTCAGGAAACCGGACAACCCATGCCTGATATCTATGAACTGGTGGTGTCTCCCTCCGGTTCCCTTCGCTGGTCAAAGACCAGCAAGTATCCGGTCTTTGACACGAATGAACAGATCATTGCCATTCAGGGTACAATGGATTATCTGAGCCTCGATCGCCTGATCATGCAGAAGGCAACAAAGCTTTATTATATCTTGCCCTACATAGACGAACACTACTCCACATTAACCGTCACCTCGCTTGCCGATGCCCTGAATCTGTCGGTGCGCTCTCTTCAGAGATACTTTAAGCTCCATCTGAACATGACACCGATTGAGTTCGTTACCTGTATAAAACTGCAGAAAGCCTGCGAACAGCTGAAGAACGGAAAAAATCTTCAGACTGTCAGCAGGCATTGTGGATTTTGTGATCAAAGCTATTTCACCAGAGTATTTCACAAGCATTTTGGAATCTATCCAAAAGAGTACATCAAAAAATACTGCCGGTCCTGAGCAACAGATCTCTTTTTCATTGTTTTATGATTCTGCCAGATACTTTGCCGTGATGGTATGCCCGTTACTCAGCATCTCGAGAGGTGTTCCTGTAAATACGACTTCCCCTCCGTGTGTTCCTCCATCCGGTCCGATGTCAATGATATAGTCTGCCATCTTCATGACATCTGTATTATGCTCAATGACGATCACTGTATTGCCACGCCGAATCATGGATTCGAATAATTTCAGTAATGTACGGATATCAGAGGCATGAAGTCCCGTAGTCGGCTCATCCAGCACATAGATGTTCCCCTTGCCCCTCAATTCTTTTGCAAGCTTCACTCTCTGGCGTTCTCCGCCGCTTAAGGTTGATAACGGCTGTCCGAGTGACAGATAAGGCAGTCCCACCTCCAGAAGTGCCTCCAGATGCTTTCTGATCTTCCTATTCTCCCGAAAGAATTCTGCCGCATCTTCTACACTCATATCCAGCACTTCCACAATACTTTTTCCCTGATACTTACACTGCAGTGCCTCCTCACTGTAACGCTTTCCACCGCAGCTTTCACAGACAGTGGTTACCGGATCCATGAATACCAGTTCTGTGGTGATGGTTCCTCGTCCTTTACAGACCGGACAGGCACCTCGACTGTTGAAGGAAAATAGTCCCGCATCAGCATTGCAGGCCTTTGCATATACCTTGCGTATTTCATCAAAGAATCCCAGATAGGTGCAGGCAGTCGAACGACCCGTTGCCGTGATTGCGCTCTGATCCACCAGCACCACACGATCCTGATACTCCTTTGCAAACACATCCCGGATCAGAGATGATTTCCCCGATCCCGCAACCCCTGTCACAACGGTAAGCACACCAAGCGGAATATCTACATCCACATGCTTCAGATTATGGACTGCGGCATCTCTTACCTGCAGCCACCCGGTCGGCTTTTTCGGCACTTCCTTAACCGGAATCATTTCTTTCATCGCATCACCGGTTCTGGTACCGGACAAAAGCAGATTCTCGTAACTTCCCTGAAACAGGATCTCTCCGCCGCCCTTTCCCGCAAGCGGTCCCACATCAATCACCTGATCCGCAATGCGGATGATATCCCGGTCATGCTCCACCACCAGAACCGTATTGCCCTTGTCCCTGAGACTTTCGAGCAAACGGATCATCCTGTGAACATCTCTCGGATGCATTCCCGTGCTCGGCTCATCGAAGATATAGATCATCCCCGTCAGCGAACTTCCCATATAACGTACCAGTTTCAGTCTCTGTGCTTCTCCTCCTGACAGTGTGGAGGATTCCCGGTTCATGCTGAGGTAGGGCAGACCGATGTCTATCATACGTCCCAACGCTTCTGTCAATGATTGTACTATAGACTGTGCTCTAGGATCCGTGATCTTCTTAAGTTCCTCATACAGCCTTGAAAATTCCATCTCACACATATCCATGATGTTATATCCATGAATGCGGCAGGACAAAGCTTCCGGATTCAGTCTCGCTCCTTTGCAGTCCGGACATACGATCTCATCCATATATTGATTAATCTTCTTCAGTGTATGGTCACTTTGTTCCTCCGGCCCTTTCATCAGACAGAGTCGTTTAAACTGGTTATATACACCTTCTATTTTCTTATCCAGCCTCTCCCCGTCTTTTGTCCGACTTCCATACAGGAGAATATTCTGTTCCTCTTCCGACAGATCCTTCCATCTCTTATGAATGTCAAACAGATCCGGTCTCCGGTACAGCTTCCAGTAATATTTTCCCGGTCCAAAGGCAGGAAGATGAAAGATTCCTTCCTCGTACGTCTTTTCTTCATCGATCAGCTTATGAATATCCAGTTCCATGATCTTTCCGATCCCCGCGCAGGTTTTACACATTCCGTTCGGATTATTAAAGGAAAAATAAGATGCCGGTCCGATATGTGGTTCCCCGATCCGGGAAAAAAGAAGCCGCAAAGAAGCATACATATCACTGATGGTTCCCACGGTAGACCGGGCGTTTCCGCCCAGTCTGCTCTGATCGATCACAACAGAAGGATTCAGATTGTCAATATATTCCACATTTGGCTTTTCGTATTTGGGAAGTCTCCCCCTGATCCAGGCGGTATATGTCTCGTTCATCTGACGCTGACTCTCTGCAGCAATCGTATCAAATACGATACTCGACTTTCCGGAACCGGACACACCGGTAAATACAATGATCTGATTCTTCGGTATTTCCAGCGATATATTCTTCAGATTGTTCTGCTTTAATCCTCTGATTATAATTCGATCAGTCTTCATCTGTTCCTCCTGCTCTCTTTACCGGAATCTGTATCTCGGAAAGCCATTCCTCTTCCGTATCTTTATTCCAGACGCCGTCAATATATTTTTCCCGGATATCTCCGCAGATCTCATATCCATTTTC
>JAEDLC010000148.1 GCA_016295505.1 Dorea sp. | reverse complement strand
TCTCCTCCGGTTCCCGTTCCGCCGCCGGTATCTCCTCCGGTTCCTGTTCCGCCGCCGGTTCCCGTTCCGGATGAATTACCTCCATATCCGTTTGAACCACCGGTTCCATAATCCGGATAAGACTCATCCGGCTGTTCCATGATACCCTGACTGGACTCATCCGCATCTGCTTCACGATCTCCGGCTTTTGCCACAATCTTACTGCTGATATTAGACACGTTCGAGGAAACACTGTAATTTTCTTCCGTTCCATATAAGAACTCATGGAGCTGCTCTACATTACTTTCCAGCGTAACCGGAATAACTACACTTCCCACATTACTCAACGTATCCGTTGTCTTGTCAAACGGGAATCCCGTCATCTCTCCAAGCTTATAATCAAATGCATCCGTCGCGTATTCCAGAATCTCTGTCAAAGTAAAGTTTGTAGATACTTCCGGAAATACTTTATCGATAATCTTATTCAGCTGCGACGGTGTAATATTCTGCAGCTTCTGCACCACCTTTGCAAGTACTTCCCGCTGTCTTTCTGCACGTCGGAAATCATCCCCCGCCGTATAACGGATTCTTGCATATGCAGTTGCCTGAATTCCATTCAATACCTGAGGTCCCGCTTCTGTTACACCGGGTGAACGCTTTCCTGTCACTTTCATAATCTCTGTAGCATAACCACAGATATACGAGATCTCTTCCTCCTGTACATCTATCTCAACTCCGCCTACTGCATCGATAATATCAATCAGTGAGTTGAAGTTCACCGTTACATAATGCTCAATATCCAGATCCAAATTCTTATTCAACATTGCAACCGCCGCTTCCGGTCCTCCGAATGCATAAGCCGCATTTGCTTTATTTAACGTACTGTCTTTCTGTTCCAGCAGTGTATCACGATAAACAGACACCACCCTGACTTCCATCGTCTCTTTATTCAGACTCGCAATCATAATCGTATCGCTTCGCGTGTCCTCTTCCAGCTGATTATCACGAGAATCCACACCAAAAAGCGCCACGTTCAGATATCCTGTTCCGCGTTCTTTTGCTTCCTCTGATACGTTTAATTCTTCCGTATCAAGCTTTACAGTATCTATCTTCGACAGCTTGCTGGCAACAATCACTGCACCTACTGCTGCAACTGTTACGAAAGTGCCTCCCAGAATCGCACCAATCTTCTTTCCCAGCGACCAAGCTGCAAAACCTCTTTTCTTTGTTCTGCGGCCACGTCTGTAATGTCTCTTCCTACCTGCCATTACTCTATGTCCTTTCTTGTCTCTTGTTGATAATATCTTAGACTATATTACCCTATTTTTCCTGAAACTTCAATCAAAAATCCCCGTCTTTCACCGGTTTTCCCAGTATGTTTTGCTCATAGAACAATATTTTACCAGCCACAGGGGCAATTTTCGATAATTCTGTCCCAGTTTATATCCCAGATATTTACACCCACTTTTATAGACAAGAACAGGAATCAGATGTATTTTTCGAGTTTTCACCAAATGTTTCACCGTCTGCTTTACAAGCCGTATGCCCTCGCTCTCCGAACGGATCTGTGCAAAGATCTCCGGATGATCCGCCTGTGAAACTGCCAGATCAAAATTCCTGTGAAACTGCTGCAGCCCTGAATAATTATGAGAATGAATCACCCGGGCTTCTGCCGTATATGCAATATAGTATCCATGCATGACCATCTGAGCAGCCATGATCATATCCTCATTAAAAATGGTTTTTTTAGTAAATCCTCCCATTTCCAGATATTTTTTCCTACTGTATGCTGCACACACATCAGAACAGAAGAAAGCTTTGATCCCCATCTCCGGAATATCTTCCTGCCCTTTGATTCTGCTTTCCTCCGGGTAATTAAACGTTCTTGTATATCGCTCAATATAATCACAGTCCTTTGCCGGCAACTGTCTTGCGTAGGATACTCCGATCATCTCCATTTCCCGAAGCGGCCTGGTCAGTTCTTCGATCAGTTTTCCGTCCGCCGGAACTGCATCCTGCGTCATAAATACCACAATATCTGCATCTGACATGCGGGCACCTTGATCGCGTGTTGCCCCGTGATCGAATTCTTCCGGCAGAATATGGGTGACAATCACCCCCGGAATCTGCTCAATCTCATCCGGGAACCGGTCAGACTTCGTATTAATTACATATATACGATGAATCGGATAGCTCTGTCTTCCAAGCCTCTTCAATATCTCTGTCAGTCTCCCGTCCGGCCGATAGGTCGGGATGATCACATCTACTTTCTTCTGATTATTCATCCTCTTTATTCATTCCTTTTCTTCTGTTAACATGTCCTACATACCAGTGCATCATTCCTGTCAGAGCCAGCCAGAACCACGTTGTCGGATTGCTGAACCACGTCGTAAAAAAAGCAAGTCCAAGATAGATGGCAATCTGCCCATAAAACAGATACGCCGTCGGATTTTTGCTGTTTTTCACCACATTCATCAGTATTTTTGCAACAATGCCTATCAGCATCGCAAAAAAGAATACTCCGAAAATGCCAAAATCATAATATGCATCATAAAACATGGTAAGTGTTGTCAGTTCCGGTTTCGTAAGGTAAATCTGTGTAATATTCACCTGAGGGATCACAAACTTGAGTCCTGTCAGCGCAAAAAACGGAAACAACATTTTAATGCCCCACGTATGCTCTGTCATCTGTTCTACCATACAGTTGAAATTTTCAAAATTATTCGCCACATACATATAAGGCTGTGTGATAAAGATCGGCATTTTTTCCCACTTCATCTCGAATATGCTGTTCAGATACGAAACATCATGATGCCGGAATACTGTCAGAATAACATAGACCGGAACCAAGGCAACGATCAGTATCACCATGGTACGAATCCTGATCTTTTTATTCACCATGATATAAGTTACCACGGCAAATCCAACAGCAAACAACAGCTGAAATCTCGACACACAGAGAAACGGAATCATAACAGCCGTCACATTGGCAGCCAGAAGTAACATCTTATTCCCAGCTGGTATCTTTGTACTGACCTTTATGTAAAGCACTGTAATTGCAGGGATCAGAATACAGCTTACCGTAAAATAATGAACACCTGAAACATGAAAATAAGAATAGGCGTGTGGTTCATCTGAAAACAGCGGAATAAAACCTACTTTCACTGCCTCGAACGCAAAACACAGAATGGAAGCTGCCATCAGGCCAATGATGCAGTGCAGCAGACGACGTGCCTGCTCCTCATCTTTTTCCAGCTCTTTTTCTTCGACTTTTTCATACTTCTGTCCCCACTCGTATCCTATGCCAAAACCGCCAAAGATCAGAAAGAAACACAACCAGGTCACATAATTCCAGTCTGCCTGAAGTTTGCTCAGCTGCAGGCATGCAATTCCCTGTCCGCCTACCCATGCCAGAGTAAACAATGCCCGAAGCTCTACCAGACTCCCGCTTTCCTTTACCCAGTGGACATAGAGGAACAGAGCTTCTGCCATCAGGACCAGGCCCGACAGATAATGCAGACCTGCAAGGGATGCAATATAGCTTGCAAAAAAAGTCAGCATATACGTTCCGTATTCCATAATAATGTTATTGCGTTCCCTCATTATGCACATCTCCTTCAAATGTTGTCTTTATAGCTTCCGAACCTTCTTCTATTCCTGTCAGATAGATAATATCATTATGAATCTGCCGGACTTTCTCAGATGGCTCATAATCAGTCTCACCAAACAGGTTCTGATGCAACTGTGTCACATTATTGTTCAGACTGATCGGCACTACATAAGCTCCTTCATGATTGCGCACATTATCATCCGTCGTTACCGCATACGGGAAGCCTGTCGTATCTACAATATTATAATCCAGAATATTGGCAGCAAAACCCAGCATATCCTTGATCGTCAGATTCGTCGATATCTGCGGAAAGACTTCAT
>JAEDLC010000030.1 GCA_016295505.1 Dorea sp. | reverse complement strand
GTAAAAAAGGATCTGGCAGGACTTGACCGAGTAGTAATCGGCATGTACAATAAAGGGTAATGGTGTTTTAAAGCTGGTTAAGAGAAAAAGGATAGAAGATAGATACGAGGAGGAAAAATTATGTTTGATAAATTAGAAGATCTGCTCATTCGCCTGGAAGAAATCTTAAGCGAACTTCAGGAACCGGATGTTGCAAATGATCCGAACAGATTCCGGAAATTGATGAAGGAGCAGAATGAGCTGACTCCGATCGTGGAGGCATACAAGGAATACAAGGCGTGCAAACAGGCAATCGAGGACAGTCTGGAGATGCTGAATGAAGAGACGGATGAAGAGATGCGTGAGCTTGCAAAAGAAGAGCTTAATGACGCAAAGAAGAGAGTTGAGGAACTGGAACAGGAACTGAAGATTCTTCTTCTTCCGAAGGATCCGAATGATGATAAGAATGTTATCGTGGAGATCCGCGCCGGTGCAGGCGGAGATGAAGCAGCATTATTTGCAGCAGAGATCTATCGTATGTATCTGCATTATGCGGAGAGCCAGAGGTGGAAGGTTGAACTGGTGGAATGCGAAGAAATCGGTATCGGCGGTATGAAAAACGTGACATTTATGATAAACGGAAAGGGAGCATATTCTGTAATGAAATATGAGTCCGGTGTACATCGTGTACAGAGAGTTCCGGAGACAGAATCCGGCGGACGTATTCATACTTCAACCATTACAGTTGCAGTAATGCCGGAAGCCGAAGATGTAGATATTCAGATCGACGAAAAAGATATTCGTATCGATGTAATGCGTGCATCGGGTAATGGCGGACAGTGCGTCAATACGACAGACTCTGCGGTTCGTCTGACTCACTATCCGACGGGAATTGTAATTTACAGCCAGACAGAAAAGTCACAGCTGCAGAATAAAGATAAGGCATTCGCACTTTTACGTGCAAAATTGTATGACATGGAGTGTCAGAAACGGCATGATGCGGAAGCTGAGGCAAGAAAGAGCCAGATCGGAACAGGAGACCGTTCTGAGAAAATCCGTACTTACAACTTCCCGCAGGGCCGTGTCACAGATCATCGAATCGGCCTTACATTATACAAACTTGACAAAATCATGAATGGTGACATTCAGGAAATCATCGACGCATGCATCGCAGCTGACCAGGCTGCAAAACTTGCAAACATGAACGAATAACACGAACGCGCCAGATATGAAAAAAAGGACGACGCAAATGTATTTGTGTGCGTCCTTTTTTCATATCTGGCATGTGAGTGAAACGAATATTGAGGAGAAACGAGGGGAGTATAATGAAAGAAAAACTGAAAAAATTATTTGCATATTACAAACCATATCGCTTCCTGTTTTACAGCGATATGCTATTTGCCGTTCTGGGTGCTGTGATTACCCTGATCATTCCCCTGATCGTTCGCTATATCACGAATGAGGTGGTGTATTTTGAAGCCGGGGATGCTGTAAAGATGATTACAGAATTGGGAATCGTTATGATTCTTCTGGTCTTTCTGGAGATTTTCTGTAATTTTTACATCGGATATTTCGGGCATATCATGGGAGCAAAGATGGAAGCAGATATGCGAAAGGATATTTTCGGACATTATCAGAAGCTGACGTTTGCTTTTTATGACAATCAGAAGGTCGGACATCTGCTGTCCAGGATCACAAGTGACCTGTTTGATATCAGTGAGCTTCTGCACCATGGACCAGAGGATCTGGTGATCTCTGTAATCAAGATCATCGGTTCTTTTTCGATTCTTCTGATGGTGAATGGAAAGCTTGCACTGATTGCGTTTGCATTTATCCCGGTGATGCTTCTGTTTGCTTTTTATTATAATCGGAAGATGAAGGCTGCATTTAAGAAAAACAGAGAGAAGATCGCGGATATCAACAGCCAGATCGAAGACAGTCTTGCGGGGATCCGGGTGGTAAAGTCTTTTGCAAATGAAAAAGTAGAAATGAAAAAGTTCAATGTGGGAAACAATAATTTTGTGGAAGCGAAGAAGCTGAGCTACCGGTATATGGGAATCTATAATTCCGGGCTGGGTGCGATGACCACATTGATTACGGTAGTGGTTCTTCTGGCAGGAGTAGGAATGATGTTAAATGGAACCGTTGCACTTGCGGATCTGCTGACATTTTTCCTGTATATTAATAATTTTACGGATCCGGTGAAAAAGCTGGTCAGTTTTACGGAGCAGTTTCAGAATGGATATTCCGGATTTGAGCGTTTTCTGGAAATATTGTCGATTGCTCCGGATATTGCAGATAAGCCGGATGCAGAGGCAATGCCCAAAGTGCTCGGAGAGATTGAATTTAAAGATGTCTCTTTTGGATACGAAGAGCAGTCTGAAAGAGTATTAAGACATGTGAATCTGAAAGTAAAGGCGGGCGATTATGTAGCGCTGGTGGGACCTTCCGGTGTTGGAAAGACCACACTGTGCAGTCTGATTCCGAGGTTTTATGAGGTGTCAGATGGAGCGATTTTCATAGATGGGAAAGATATCCGGGATATCAGGCTGAATGATCTGCGCAATCATATTGGAATCGTGCAGCAGGACGTATATCTCTTTGCAGGAACAATTATGGATAACATCAGGTACGGAAGGCCGGAGGCGACGGACGAAGAAGTGATCCGGGCGGCAAGAAATGCCAATGCACATGATTTTATCATGAGCTTCCCGGACGGATATGATACGGATATCGGACAGCGTGGAGTAAAGCTTTCCGGCGGACAGAAACAGAGACTGTCGATTGCAAGAGTATTTCTTAAGAATCCGCCGATTCTGATTTTTGATGAGGCGACCTCAGCTCTGGATAACGAAAGTGAGCAGGTTGTTCAGAAGTCACTGGAGCATCTGGCGAAGAACCGTACAACATTTGTGATCGCTCACAGATTGACCACCATTCAGAACGCACAGCGAATTCTGGTGTTAACAGAATCCGGGATCGCCGAGGAGGGAACACATGAGGAATTGCTGGAAAAGAGGGGAATCTATGAGTCACTGTACCATAGAAACTTTGATACAGGCCTGTCCGGGGTTATGTCAAAAGAAGCTATTATAAAGGATGAATAAGGGGGATATGTCGGGAATGAATATAAAAAACAGAATGTCATCGGTAATGCTGATCATTATCATGCTGTGCAGCATGTCTGTAACATCGGTTCTTGCAGAGGATGAGAAGAATGCAGAAGAAGGGGTAACAATATTATTTACGCATGATATGCATTCTCATATGGATCCATACAAGGTATCAGATGAGGATGATCAGACGATTATGATCGGAGGACTGGGAAAGCTGAAGACACTTGCAGATCAGAAGAAGGCAGAGAATCCTGCAACATTTCTTCTGGACGGCGGTGATTTTTCTATGGGAACACTGTACCAGACCATCTATGAAACAGAAGCAGCTGAACTTGCTATGATGGGATATGTCGGCTATGATGCGACAACCTTTGGCAATCACGAATTTGATTATCGGAGTGAAGGAATCAGCAATATGCTGCATGCGGCAGTTCAGACTGCTGTACAGGATCCGCAGATAAAACTTCCGGTTCTTGTCAGCTCGAACATTGACTGGGAAAAGAATACTTCCGAAGACAATTTGCTGGTAAAGCAGGCGATGGATGAGTATGGTGCTTCTTCCTGCGCTGTGATTGAGCATGGAGGAGTACGAGTGGGCGTGTTCGGTGTCCTGGGAGAGGATGCAGATGATTGTGCTCCGGAAAGCGGACTGGAATTTGAAGATATCGTTGAAGCTTCGGAAAAAGCAGTGGATCAGCTTGAGGAAGAAGATGTCGATATGATCGTATGTCTGTCACACAGTGGGACGAATGAGAACAGAAAGAAGTCAGAAGACGAGATTCTTGCAGAGAAGGTTCCTGAAATCGATGTGATCATCAGCGGACATACGCATTCCACTTTGGAAGAACCGATTCAGTCCGGAGATACGTATATCGTGTCCGGGGGACCGTATTGTGAGAATCTGGGAGAACTTACCCTGACCGAAAAAGAAAACGGACGCTGGGAAATGAAATCATACAGTCTGAACCGGCTGGATGAAACGATAACGGTCGATGAAAATGTGACAGCAAAGCTTGAACAATATAAAAATAAAGTGAATTCAGAATATCTGTCCGGATTCGGATATACATTTGACCAGGTTCTGGCAGAGAATGAGGTTGAATTTACACAGATGGATGAGTTTGCAGAGACTCTTAAGGAGGATTCTCTCGGGAATCTGATTGCAGATTCATATGTATATGCGGTTCAGAAAGCCGAGGGAGACGATTATGAAAAGGTAGACGTGGCAATTGCACCGTCAGGAACCATCCGTGATACCTTCCAGAAAGGAGAACTGACGGTCTCTGATGCATTTAATGTCTGTTCACTCGGGATCGGTGCAGACCGGATTCCGGGATATCCTCTGGTCAGTGTATATCTGACCGGAAAAGAACTGAAGACAGCAGCAGAGATCGATGTGTCGGTGTCGCCGCTTATGACAGCGGCACAGCTGTATCCGAGCGGACTTACCTGGGAATATAATCCGAACCGGATGATCCTGAATCGCGTGACAGATGTAAAGCTGGTGACAAATGTTCCTTATTCCGAAGAAAAGGAATGGGTTACAATCAAGGATGACCAGCTGTATCGTGTGGTGGCAGGTTTATATTCTGCACAGATGCTGGGCTCGGTAGAGGATACTTCGAAAGGAATCCTGAAAATCGTGCCAAAGGATCAGGATGGCAATGCGATCGAAGATTTTGAACAGTACATTATTCATGATCAGGGAGGTGCTGAGGTAAAGGAGTGGTATGCGCTTGCATCCTATCTGGAATCTTTTGAAAAGAATCAGAATGGAATCTCACAGGTACCTTCTTACTATGGCGAATATGAGGGAAGAAAGTGTGAAAATGACAGTA
The DNA here is from genome assembly GCA_016295505.1 of Dorea sp. Lineage (GTDB taxonomy): Bacteria > Bacillota > Clostridia > Lachnospirales > Lachnospiraceae > Dorea_A. The sequence goes on along the minus strand of JAEDLC010000030.1, from coordinate 13,695 downwards.
AGAATATCATAGATATTCTGAAAAATCCGAATAAAATTGCGGTGATTCTATACATGATCATCCTTGGAATTGTCGTAATTCTGGTTCTTGTAGTCAGGTTTCTCATATGCTATACTAAAAAACATGCAGAGAAAAAGATAAATAAAAGAAGGTAAAATATGGAAGAAGTACAATTTAAACGTGCGCAGCTGGAGGATAAGGAGATCATTACCCGTTATTTTACAAATCATACCAGCAGAAGCTGTGAGAGAACATTTGCCAATGTTTTTCTGTGGTCCAGGAAGTATCCGGTCACATGGGCAATTGTGGAACAGACGCTTGTATTTAAAAGTGAAGATGAAGAGCATCTGGCATTTGCATTTCCGGCAGGTGAGCCGGAGAATGTGAAGAAAGCGCTGGAAGTACTGATGCAGTACAGTGCACAGAGAAATGTGCCGTTCCAGATGTATAATGTTACTCCGGAGTATTATGCGCAGCTGGAGGAGTGGTATCCCGGAAGATTCCAAATTGAATATGTGCGGGATGATGCAGATTACGTCTATGAATCAGAAAAGCTTGCAACGTTGTCCGGAAAAAAGCTTCACGGAAAAAGAAATCATATTAATAAGTTTAAAGCTACTTATGAGGGACGCTGGAGCTATGAAAAGATGACCAGAGATAATGTGGAAGACTGTTTTCAGATGGCTTTGAAATGGCGTGAGGAAAATGGCTGTGAAGAGGATTCGGAAAAACGAAGTGAGATGTGTGTCACGCTGAATTCACTCAGACTGCTGGAAGAGCTTGAGCTTACAGGAGGCGTCCTCAGAATCGACGATGAGGTTGTTGCTTTTACGATCGGGGAGCCGATCTGTAAGGATACTTTTGTGGTTCACATAGAGAAGGCTTTTGCTGACGTGCAGGGAGCATATCCAATGATCAACCAGCAGTTCGTAGAGCACGAATGTATGAATTATCGATATATTAACCGGGAAGAAGATACAGGTTCTGAGGGACTCAGAAAAGCAAAGTTATCCTATCGTCCGGCATTTATGGTAGAAAAAGGATATGTTACAGAGATTGAATCTGTGTAAGGAATACGAAGGAGGAAAAGACAATGATAGCAGAAAAAATGAAAAATATGGTAGCAAACAGTTCAGCCATCCGTGCGATGTTTGAGGAAGGCAATCGACTTGCAAAAATCTACGGCGCAGAAAATGTGTATGATTTCAGTCTGGGAAACCCGAATGTTCCGGCACCGGAAGCAGTGAAGAAAGCCATTCTTGAATTACTGGATGAGACAGATCCTGTAGTTCTTCATGGATATACAAACAGCAACTGTGGTTATGCAGATGTCAGAGAGGCTGTGGCAGCGTCTTTGAATGAGCGATTCGGAACATCCTTTGAAGGAAAAAATATTGTAATGACAGTCGGAGCCGCAGGAGGACTGAATGTCATTTTGAAGTCACTGATCAATCCGGGAGATGAAGTAATCGCATTTGCACCTTATTTTGGAGAATATCGTTCTTATACTAACAATTATGATGGCGTGCTTGTAGAGATCTCTCCGAATACGGTTGATTTTCAGCCAAAGCTCGATGAATTTGAGCAGAAGATCACACCGAAGACTAAAGCTGTGATTGTAAATACTCCGAATAATCCGACAGGTGTTGTGTATTCGGAGGATACGATTAAAAAGATGGCAGCTATTATGGAGGCGAAGCAGAAAGAATATGGAACAGATATCTTCCTGATCTCTGATGAACCTTATCGTGAGCTTGCTTATGACGGAGTAGAGGTACCATATCTTACCAAGTATTATGCAAATACGATCGTTGGATATTCTTACAGCAAGTCTCTGTCTCTTCCGGGAGAACGTATCGGATATCTGGTAATCCCGGATGAGGTAACAGACAGTGCCGATGTCCTGTCTGCAGCAAATGTTGCAACGAGAATCCTTGGATTCGTTAATGCGCCTACACTTCAGCAGAAAGTAGTTGCAAAGTGTCTGAATGAAAAAACAGATCTCTCTTTCTATGACAGAAACAGAGAAGATCTTTATAACGGCCTGAAAGACTGTGGATTTGAATGTATCAAGCCACAGGGGGCGTTCTATCTTTTTGTGAAATCTCCGATACCGGATGAAAAAGAATTCTGCCAGGCTGCCAAAAAATATAATATACTGATCGTGCCGGGAAGTTCATTTGCCTGCCCGGGATATGTACGACTTGCATACTGTGTATCACATGATACGATCGTGAATTCACTTCCGAAGTTTAAGGAACTGGCAAAAGAATATTTCTAGGAGAGACCGATGAAAGCATACGAAAAAAATATTCGAAAAGTAGAACCTTATGTGCCGGGGGAACAGCCGCAGCACAAAGTGATAAAACTGAATACCAATGAGAATCCCTATCCGCCGGCACCGGGAGTTACAAAGGCACTGGAAGAGATGAATACCGACCGACTCCGGCTGTACCCGGATCCGACAGCCGCACCGCTTGTGGAAGAGCTTGCCGGATTCTATCAGGTGAATCCGGATCAGGTATTTGTAGGAGTTGGCTCGGATGATGTGCTGTCCATGTGTTTTCTGACATTTTTTAATTCGGAAAAACCAATCCTGTTTCCGGATATTACATACTCTTTCTATAAAGTATGGGCTGATCTGTACAGAATACCGTATGAATGTCAGAAACTGGATGAGAATTTCCGGCTGATAAAGGAAGATTATTATAAAGATAATGGCGGGGTCATCTTTCCAAATCCGAATGCTCCGACCGGAATCTATGAAGAGCTGGATGTTGTGGAGGATATTATCGCGCATAACCAGGATGTGATCGTTATTGTGGATGAAGCATACGTGGATTTTGCAGGGCGCTCTGCGATTGAACTGATTGATAAGTATGACAACCTGATCGTAGTTCAGACGTTTTCAAAAGCAAGATCCATGGCCGGAATGCGAATCGGGTATGCGATCAGTAATCCGACATTGATCCGATATCTGAATGATGCAAAGTATTCATTTAATTCTTATACGATGAATCAGACTTCTCTGGTATGCGGAGTGGAAGCGGTGAAGGATAAGGAATACTTTGAAAATGGGATACGTAAAATTGTAGAGACCAGAGAGTGGGCGAAAGAAGAGTTGAAAAAACTGGGATTTCACTGTCTGGATTCAAAGTCAAATTTTATCTTTGCCATGCATCCGCAGTATGATGCAAAAGAAATGTTTGAAGCTTTAAAGAAGCATGATATCTACGTTCGGTTCTGGGGAAGTGAAAGAATAGAGCAGTATATGCGTATCACGATCGGAACAAGAGAAGAGATGGAAGCATTGTTTGTATTTTTCAGAGAATATATGAAGAAATAAAGGAGTATTTTATGACTGAAAGTTTAGTACAGGGGATTATCAATGCATTGAGTGGAAGTATCAGTAAAGAGGCAATTGTGTTTCTGATATCCATGATCCCGATACTGGAACTCAGAGGGGCACTGCTGGTCGCAGGGCCGATTCTCGGCGTGCCGGTCAGTACGGCAATTCCATTGTGTATTATAGGGAATATTATTCCGGTTCCGTTTATTCTTCTTTTGATTACACCGATCTTTCGGTGGATGAAGGGAACAAAAATATTGAAACCGATGGTTGACCGTCTGGAAACAAAAGCCATGAGTAAAAGTGACAAGATTGAAAAATATGAATTCTGGGGTCTGGTACTTTTTGTAGGGATTCCGCTGCCGGGAACAGGAGCATGGACAGGGTCTCTGATTGCTGCGCTTCTTGGAATCAAGTTTAAAAAAGCTTTTCCTGCAGTCATAATCGGGATCTGTATGGCAACAGTGATCATGTGGTTTATATCTTATGTACTTCTTGGAGGCGTACATTTACTGGGATAAATTATCAGGATGGAGTGAAGAATTATGTCAATGAGAATTAATAAAGAACTCCCGTCACCTGCAGAATTGAAACGGGAGTATCCGTTATCGGATAAACTGAAAGAACTCAAAAACAGAAGAGATGCTGAGATCAGGGATATATTTACCGGCAAATCAGACAAATTTGTTGTAATCATTGGCCCATGTTCTGCAGATAATGAAGATTCGGTATGTGAATATGTGAACCGTTTGGCGGGAGTGAATGAGAAGGTAAAGGATAAACTGGTTCTGATCCCGAGAATCTACACCAACAAGCCCCGGACAACCGGTGAAGGATATAAAGGCATGCTTCATCAGCCGGATCCGGATAAGGCGCCGGATCTGTACGCTGGAATTCTTGCGATTCGTAAGATGCATATTCGTGCCATGGAAGAGACCGGACTGACGGCAGCAGACGAGATGCTGTATCCGGAAAACAGAAGTTATCTGGATGATATTCTGTCTTATGAAGCAATCGGTGCCCGTTCGGTAGAAAATCAGCAGCACAGGCTGACTGCGAGCGGGATGGACATTCCGGTCGGTATGAAAAATCCGACGAGCGGAGATCTGTCTGTAATGCTGAATTCTGTTGTTGCGGCACAGATGGGCCATCGCTTTATCTATCGTGCGACAGATGTTACGACATCCGGAAATGAGCTGGCACATGTCATTCTCCGTGGCGGAGTAGATAAGTACGGAAAATGTATTCCAAACTATCATTATGAAGAGTGTGCAAGATTATATGAACTGTATCAGAAAAAGGATCTGAAGAATCCGGCTGCAATTATTGATGCGAACCATTCAAACTCTGATAAAAAGTATAAGGAGCAGATCCGTATTGTAAGTGAGGTGCTGCATACACGCAGATATAATCCGGATCTGAAGAAACTGATCAAAGGTGTTATGGTTGAGAGTTATCTGGTAGAAGGCAGACAGAATATCTGCGCGAATATGGTATATGGACAGTCGATCACGGATCCATGTATCGGATGGGAAGATACGGAAAAATTAATCTATAAGATTGCTGAAGAATGCTAGGTATACAGAAGAAATATGATATAATAATAAAAATACGTGTATAAGGAGTAATCGATATGGAAAAATTATATGATGTTACCGCATTGGGTGAGATGTTGATTGACTTTACGATGAACGGACAGAGTGAACAGGGCAACAATATGTTTGAGGCTTGTCCGGGAGGAGCACCGTGTAACGTTCTTGCAATGTTGAACAAGCTTGGAAGAAAGACTGCTTTTATCGGAAAAGTAGGAGAAGATCAGTTCGGACGGCTTCTGAAAGATACGATTGAGGAACTGGGAATCGAAACAAAGGGGCTGATCCTTGATCAGGATATCCATACAACACTGGCGTTTGTACATACATTTCCGGATGGGGACAGAGAATTCTCCTTTTACCGTAAGCCGGGAGCAGATATGATGCTGTCTGAAGAAGAGGTGGACTATGATATGATCCGTCAGTCCAGGATCTTCCACTTTGGAACGCTCTCAATGACGGATGAGCCGGTGAGAACTGCAACGAAAAAAGCACTGGATGTTGCGAAAGAGGCAGGTTGTCTGATTACGTTTGACCCTAACTTACGTCCGCCGCTCTGGGATTCTCTGGAGGAAGCAAAGAAACAGATGGAATACGGTTTCCGGTATTGTGATGTGTTGAAGATCTCTGATAATGAGATTCAGTTTATATCCGGAATGGAAGATTATGATGACGGAATTCACTATCTGCAGGAAAAATATCAGATTCCGTTGATCTTCCTGACGATGGGAAAGGAAGGAAGCCGTGCATATTATAAGGATATGCGGGTAGAACGTGACGGATTCCAGGTAAAAGCGATTGAAACGACCGGCGCCGGCGATACATTCTGCGGTTGCGCAATTCATGGTGTGCTTACACATGGACTGGAAGGCATGACAGAGGAGGTTCTGGGAGATATCCTGACTTATGCGAATGCAGGAGCTGCTCTGATCACTATGAAGAAGGGCGCAATTCGCTCTATGCCGGATCCGGAAAAAGTTACAGAATTAATAAAAGGATAGTTGCTATATGAGATTACGTAGAATGCTGGCCGTATGGGCGGCAAAGATCAGTGAAAAAGCCAGTGTCCATATCTTTCACCGTCAGGGTGTGACATGGGCCGGAAAGATTGCACTTAAGATCGATCCGAACATCTTGAAAGAACTGGCCGGTCAGGTAAAAAAGGATATTTTTATCGTATGCGGTACCAATGGAAAGACCACGACTAATAATATGTTGTGTGCTGCACTGGAAAAAGAAGGCTATCGGGTGGTCTGCAACCATACCGGTTCGAACATGCTCAATGGAGTGGCAGCTGCTTTTGCACTGAGTGCCGGTCCGGGAGGTAATTTAGACGCGGATTATGCCTGCATTGAGATTGATGAGGCCTCTACGAGAAGAGTATTTCCGCATTTTAAACCGGATTATATGGTGCTTACCAATCTGTTCCGGGATCAGCTTGATCGTTATGGCGAGATTGATATTACAATGAATATCCTGAAGGAAGTGATGCAGAGTGCACCTGAGATGAAAGTGATCGTCAACGGAGATGATGCGTTGTCTGCATATCTTGCCATGGACAGTGGTAATCCGTATATTACCTACGGAATCAGTGAAAAAGTGCTGGATGATAAGGATTCCCATGAGATCAGGGAAGGAAGGTTCTGTAAAAAATGCGGAGCACAGCTTGAATATCATTTTTATCATTACAGCCAGCTGGGTGATTATGTCTGCACAAACTGTGATTTTAAGAGGCCGGAGATTCAGTATGATGCTTCCGCAATAGAGCTCAGCGATCATCTTGCATTTCGGGTGGAAGGCCGAAGATTTGAAGCGAATTACAAAGGATTCTATAATGTATATAATATTCTTGCGGCATATGCGGCAGGAAGAACCGGCGGATTGTCTCTGACACATTTTCAGGACATGCTGTCCGGGTTTAATCCGGAAAACGGACGTATGGAACAGTTTCGCCTGAAGGATACGAAGGTAGTATTGAACCTGGCAAAAAATCCGGCAGGATTCAATCAGAATATTTCTGCGGTTATGCAGGATGAGACACTGAAAGACGTTATTATTGTGATCAACGATAATGCCCAGGACGGAACAGACGTGTCCTGGCTCTGGGATGTTGATTTTGATCGGTTTAAAGGGGCAAATGTGAATTCCATCACGGTCAGCGGAATCCGTTGTCAGGATATGCGTCTTCGTATGAAATATGTGGATATTCCGTCCATGCTGGAGGCAGATGTGGAAAAAGCAATCTGTGAAAGAGTGGAAAATGGCTGCGGCAATCTGTATGTGCTGGTGAATTATACGGCACTGTTCAGTACTCGTAATGTATTAAAGAGACTGGAGGGAACGTATTAATGGAAAAAAAGGACATGAAGATTACAATCGGACATCTTTATCCGGATCTTCTGAATCTTTATGGAGACCGTGGAAATATTGCCTGCCTGATGCAGCGCTGTATCTGGAGAGGGATTGATGCTGAGACGATAGAATTTAACACCGGAGATGTGATAGATTTTTCAAAACTGGATATTGTACTTCTGGGAGGCGGTTCTGACCGTGAGCAGGCGATCGTCTGCAAAAATCTTCTGGAAATAAGAGAACAGTTCAGGGAATATGTGGAAGATAACGGTGTTGTAATCGCAGTTTGCGGAGGATATCAGCTGCTCGGGAAGTATTATAAAACAGATGCCGGTATGATAGAGGGATTGAATCTGGTGGATATCTATACCGAGCAGGAAGAAGGACGCCTGATTGATAACATTGTGCTCAAAAGCCAACTGGTGGATATGCCGGTAGTGGGATTCGAGAATCATGGAGGCAGAACGTACCTGAACGATAATCAGCCGTTTGGAAAGGTTTTATATGGTTCCGGGAATGACGGGAAAAGCGGATATGAAGGAGTGGTATATAAAAATGTAATCGGAACATACCTTCATGGTCCTCTGCTTCCGAAAAATCCACAGATCAGTGATTATCTGATCCGGAAAGCACTTGAAAGAAAGTATGGACCTGTAGAGTTAACACCTCTGGATGACAGTCAGGAGAAAGAGGCCAATGACTATATATACCACAGATTTGTAAAAGAATAATCATGAGTGTGATTTGTTGTCACGCAATTCCAGAAGACTCGAATATTCCAGCAGATCTTTTCTGGAACGTGGAGACAGGCGATGGTATCTGGATAATAAAGCGCTCTCTTCATCAGACAGTGTGCTGTTCTGAGACGGCGTGATCTGGATGAATTCATCATCGAGAAGATAGTCTACAGAGACATGAAAGAGATTGGCAATTGCCGTCAGCTTTTCGTGAGAGGGCTGGCGGTTCTTTGTCTCATAGCCCGCGATTGTGGAACGTGCTACATTCAGGCGTTTTGCAACATATTCCTGAGTCATTTCATTTTCAAGACGCAATCTTTTTAATTTCTCTGCAAATGACATAGCTGTTACCTCCTCGTTTGTTTGGTATATTTTACCAATTGTTGCGTTATACAACATAAAAAGTGTCAAATATCAACAAAGTGTTGCGTATGAGTCGCGGATTGGAACAGAAGTGTGAGCACATGTTATCAGACTGGAAAAAGGAGTGCATTCAGATGAGAATTGAACGATTTAAAATGGAAAGAGAAGGACTTGTGGAAGAAGGACAGGAAGTAGTGATCAGTGAAAGAAGTGCCGTGACGGGACAGTATACTTATCTGGTGGAACCATCTGTCGCAATGTCCGGAATTTACAGGACCAGACAGAGAATCAGATCCCGCAAAGGGAAGATACAGAAAATAGAAAAAACGCAGAGAGGTTATTATCTGCTTGTAGAGCTGGATGAGTGACAGATATGAAACATCTTTTGAGCCGTTGACACTGATCGGAAAAGTTCATATAATTTATGGTGAAGAGATTCTTCTTGAAAAAGAATAGAAAGAAAGGAAACGGATAGATGATAATTGCAAAAAATGATGAGGCTAAAAGAAGTAAAATATGGATGATCGTTACGACGGTCTCATCTGTCCTGGTCATAGTGATCGCGATATTTCTTTTGACAAAGATGTTTACCGGTAATCCACTGGAAGGAAGATGGGCAGATGAAGACGGCAATATGAATCTTACAATTGAAAGGGATGGTTCTGTTGTTGTGAATCTTCCGGAGATCGGTGAGGAAGACAGCATAGATGTTGTAATGGAGTATACCCTGGATATGAATGAAAAGACGATTACCATTAAAGAAGATGAAGAAGCGCTCAGGGAGATTGCAGAGCAGTCAGACGGACAATATACAGAGGAAACACTGAAAAATGCAGTCAGTCCGATAGTAACTACGTTTGATTATAGTGTAGAGCAGGATCAACTGATATTGACGGAGCGAGAATTCGGTGATCAGATGATATTCATAAAAGAGTAAAAGTAATACACCCCTCTGTGTCCACCCGGTTGATCAGGTGGCTGCCGGAGGGGTATTTCACTGCTGAAAGGAAAAGGTGTGATATGATGAAAAGAAGCGCGACAAAAAGGGTGCAGATTGGAAATGTATGGATCGGCGGCGGTGCGCCGATTGCGATTCAGTCTATGACAAATACCAGAACAGAAGATGCAGAAGCGACTATTGCACAGATTCTGTCTCTTGAGAAAGCCGGATGTGAGATCATTCGCTGCGCGGTTCCTACAGAGGAAGCGGCAAAAAGCATCAGGAGAATCAAAGAAAAGATTCATATTCCTCTGGTGGCAGATATTCATTTTGATTACCGGCTGGCAATTGCGGCAATTGAAAATGGAGCAGATAAGATCAGGATCAATCCGGGTAATATCGGAGATGAGAGCCGGGTAAGGGCCGTCGTAGAGAAAGCAAAAGAATATGGAGTCCCGATCCGTGTAGGTGTAAACAGCGGTTCACTGGAAAAAGTTCTGGTTGAAAAATATGGTGGTGTGACAGCTGAAGGTCTGGTGGAGAGTGCCATGGATAAGGTACGGATGATCGAGCGTATGGGATACGATAATCTGGTTGTAAGTATCAAGTCATCCGATGTCATGATGTGTGTGAAGGCACATGAATTGATCGCAGAAGAATGTCCATATCCGCTTCATGTCGGAATTACAGAATCCGGAACACTGCTTGCAGGTAACATTAAGTCATCCATCGGTCTCGGACTGATCCTGAATCAGGGAATCGGTGATACGATTCGTGTATCCCTGACGGGCGATCCGGCAGAAGAGATCAAATCTGCAAAGCTGATCCTTCGGACACTGGGACTTCGCAAAGGTGGAATAGAAGTGGTATCCTGTCCTACCTGCGGACGTACAAAGATCGATCTGATCGGTCTTGCCAATCAGGTAGAAGAGATGGTGCAGGACATTCCTCTGGATATAAAGGTTGCAGTTATGGGATGCGTGGTGAACGGCCCGGGTGAGGCAAAGGAAGCGGACATCGGAATTGCAGGCGGAATCGGAGAAGGACTGCTGATAAAAAAAGGCGAAATTGTAAAAAAGGTAAAAGAAGATCAGTTATTAGAAACATTGAGACAGGAGTTGTTGCACTGGAATGAGTAAACCATTCTTTGAAGTATTTCCGACATTACAACTGAATGATGAGAATCGACTGATGCTTGAAGGAGTTGAAGTGACAAAGGTTACCACAAATTCCAACCGTGATTATATTAAAGTGTATCTGTACAGCAGGCATCTGATTCAGAAGAAACAGATCTATGAGACAGAGCGTATGCTGAAGGAACAGCTGTTTGGAAAGAGCCGTGTACAGATATCCATTCAGGAACAGTATGAGTTGTCGGAACAGTATACACCGGAAAATCTGATGGATGAGTATTATGACAGTCTGCTTCTGGAGCTGGATCAGAAAAGTGTGGTCGAAAGAAGTATGCTTCAGAGCGCAGAGTATGAATTTACAGACGGGAATATTCTCTGCCTGAAACTGATAGATTCTATTGTGGCTCAGGGAAAGAAAGACGATCTGTCTTCCTATCTGACGGAAGTGTTCCGGGACAGATTTCAGCGTCCGATTGAAGTGAGAGTCCTGTATGAAAAACCAAAAGAGAGCAAGCTGAAGTATAACGAGATAAAGCTTCGGCAGGAAGTAGATGCGATTCTGGAACAATCGGCAGTGGTTCGTGAAGAAAAGGAACAGAAACGCAGAGAAAAAGAAGAAAAATCAGAAAAGAAGCAGAAAGATCAGAAGGCAGTTGTCAGCGTCTCTTCCGGTGCATCCGGCGGTTCCGGAAAAGGGTTTGGCGGATTTGGGAAGAAGGAGGGATATTCTTATTCCAGAAAAGCTTCCGATGATCCGAATCTGATCTACGGACGTGATTTTGATGATGAAACGATCGAACTTAAAAATGTTGTCGGTGAGATGGGTGAGATCGTGATCCGCGGTAAGGTCATCAGTTTTGATACGCGTGAGATCCGCAATGAAAAAACGATTATTATGTTTGCTGTGACAGATTTTACGGATACGATCATGGTAAAGATGTTTGTGAGAAATGATCAGCTTGCAGACATACTTGGTGACATCAAACCAGGCGCTTTTCTGAAGATCAAAGGAGTTACAACGATTGACAGATTTGATGCGGAACTGACGATCGGATCAGTTGTGGGAATCAAAAAGATCAATGATTTTACAGTAGCCAGAGTAGATACCTCACCGGAAAAGCGTGTGGAACTCCACTGTCATACCAAGATGAGTGATATGGATGGCGTCTCAGATGTAGGGGCATTGTTAAAACGTGCGCATGACTGGGGACACAAAGCACTTGCGATTACCGACCATGGTGTGGTACAGGCATTTACGGATGCCAATCATTATGTGGAGAATCTGGATAAAGATGATCCGTTCAAGGTGATCTATGGGGTGGAAGGTTATCTGGTAGATGATCTTACGGATGTGGCTGTGAATGAAAAAGGACAGTCGCTGGAAGGAACTTATGTGGTATTTGACCTGGAAACGACCGGATTCAGCCCGATCAAGGACAAGATCATAGAGATCGGAGCGGTAAAAGTGGAACAGGGCCAGATTACCGAGAAGTTCAGCACGTTTGTGAATCCGAAGGTTCCGATTCCGTTTCAGATTACACAGCTGACCAGTATTACAGATCAGATGGTGATGGATGCGCCGGATATCGAGACGATTCTTCCGCAGTTCCTTGCGTTTGTGGGAGATGCGGTACTGGTAGCACACAATGCTTCCTTCGACGTAAGCTTCATTGAGCAGAACTGCAGGTATCAGGACATTCAGCCGGATTTTACTTCCGTGGATACGGTAGCACTGGCCAGGATCCTGCTTCCTACATTGTCAAAATATAAGCTGAATGTCGTTGCAAACGCATTACATATTTCTCTGGAAAATCATCATCGTGCTGTAGACGATGCGGGTGCGACCGCAGAGATTTTTGTCAAATTTGTGGAAATGCTGCGAGAGCGCGGCATCAATGATCTGACGAAACTGAACCAGTTTGGAGCACACAATGCGGATGCAGTAAAAAAGCTTCCGTCGTATCACGTGATCATTCTTGCGCAGAATGAGGTGGGACGTGTGAATCTGTATACGCTGATCTCCAAATCTCATCTGGATTACTATGCCAGAAGGCCAAGAATTCCGAAAAGTGAGCTGTCAAAATATCGGGAAGGTCTGCTGGTCGGAAGCGCCTGTGAGGCGGGAGAGCTTTACCAGGCAATTCTGAATGATAAATCAGAAGAAAGAATTGCAAGGATCGTTAATTTTTATGATTATCTGGAGATACAACCGCTTGGCAATAACCGTTTCATGATTGCCAGTGAGAAGATCACAAAAGTACAAAATGAAGAAGATCTCAAAGAGATTAACCGTAAGATTATTCAACTGGGTGAAAAGTTCAACAAACCTGTGGTAGGAACCTGCGACGTACATTTCATGGATCCGGAAGATGAGGTGTACCGGCGTATTATTATGGCCGGAAAAGGATTCAGTGATGCAGACGAACAGGCGCCGCTTTATCTGCGTACAACGGATGAGATGTTGGAGGAATTTGAATATCTTGGGTCTGCCAAAGCAAAGGAGATCGTAATCGATAATCCCAATAAGATTGCAGATATGATTGATAAGATCACACCGGTCCGTCCGGATAAATGTCCGCCGGTCATCCCGGATTCAGATAAGATGTTAAGAGAGATCTGTTATAATAAAGCACATTCCATGTATGGAGAAAATCTGCCTGAAGTGGTTACAGAACGACTGGAAAGGGAGCTGAATTCCATTATATCCAACGGATTTGCCGTGATGTATATCATTGCACAGAAACTGGTGTGGAAATCTGTAGAAGATGGATACCTGGTAGGATCCAGAGGATCTGTCGGGTCTTCTTTTGTTGCTACAATGGCAGGAATTACGGAGGTCAACCCGCTAAGCCCGCATTATTACTGCAAAAAGTGTCATTACAGTGACTTTGATTCGGAAGAGGTAAAGGCATTTGCAGGTGGATGCGGATGGGACATGCCGGATAAGGTGTGTCCGGTATGCGGAGAAAAGCTTACCAAGGATGGATTTGACATCCCATTCGAGACGTTTCTGGGATTCAAGGGGAATAAGGAGCCGGATATCGACCTTAACTTTTCCGGTGATTATCAGAGTAACGCACACAAGTATACAGAAGTCATCTTCGGAGCCGGACAGACATTCCGGGCCGGAACGGTCGGAACACTTGCTGATAAGACGGCTTTTGGATATGTAAGGAATTATTTTGAAGAACGTGGGCAGAGAAAGAGAAAATGTGAGATTGACCGTATC
>JAEDLC010000147.1 GCA_016295505.1 Dorea sp. | reverse complement strand
AGTTGACCACACTGGTAAATCATGATGATGCATCAACCTATCCGGGTGCGGCAGTTTATTATAACAATAAGACTATTGTAATTACAGGTGAAGGATTTACTGCGGACGAGCAGGATGAATTTGAAGAGCTGGCTCAAAAGTATATGGAACATATTCAGAATACAGAACCATTCAAAGAGACCCAGATTTATTTTAATTTCTCATCAATTGAAGCAGAATCCAATGAGTCCGGTATCGGTACGGAAGCAAAAGATACTTATTTTGGATTGACTTATGACGAAAATGGCAAGATTGTTCCGACTGAGACTTCCTATGACGCGGCTCATTATCTGGCTTATTATGGAGTGTTATCACGTTATAAATCTGCGATTGTTATTGTAAATGATGAAAATGTAAAAGAAGGTACTGCTGATGGAAGAGTAATCTATGGTGGAACGGATGAAGACAGCATGGATTATGTCACAAGAGAGCTTCTGAATTATATGACCGGACATGAGGTGGGTTATGAAGCTTCTACAGAAGAAGAGATCGCTGCACAGCATGATGAACTTATGAGCGCATTGTACTTTACATGGTATGGTACTGACTATGCAGTTGTTGTAAGTGATGCATATAGACATGAATTTGTTGCAAATGGATCACCGATTGAATTGGATGATTACTTCCAGACATATATTCTGGGCAAAGAAGTACCGAAATCTGAAATGGAAGGAAAATATGTCCTGACCTATTATGATAGTGAAGGAAATGAGTTGGATGGCGCTCCATCTGAACCGGGCAACTATTATGTGCTGGGAGAATTAATTCCTTCTCCGGATGAAGTATTTGGTATTACAATGAATGACGTGACTTATCACGTTCCGCGTGCAAGAGGTTACTCTCCATATACCATTTTAGCAGCAGGATCATCTTCCGAGGATCCGGGAAAAGGAGATTCGGGAAATGGTGATTCTGGTAATGCAGGCGGTTCTGATAATGGAAGCACCGGTGGAACGACCGATAACAATTCAGGTTCTTCGAATACAGCATCTGATGTAAATGCCAAGGGCGCAGCAAAGACCGGAGATACAGCTCCGATCGCACTGTATCTCATTCTCCTTGCAGGAGCTGTGGTTGCGGGTGGATCTGTAATTGTAAAGAGACGTAGAAGATAAAGCAGAATCATTGGAAATCTAAAAGCAAATTTCCCGGGAGGACAGCAAAAAGCTGTTTCCCGGGAAATTTTTTTCTATGACATATTCTGAGAAGATGGCTGTATCGGATAGTCGGTATCCTCAAAGCAGATATGTTCAATGCTTTTTTTCATTACCTCTATGAATTCTCTGGTACTTCTGGACAGAGTGATCTGCTTGGGAAGTGCGATGGCAAGAGACCATACACCTCCGAGGGAAGCAGACAGAGGATAGCTTATCAGATCATTCTGTTCGGAATAAAGATGCAGATAAGAGGTCGGAAGAAAGGAGATGCCGGTTTCCGCAAGTACAAGGCGGCGGATGGTTTCCATATTCTTGGATGAACAGCATGCAGTGGGATTGAAGGGGGTTCCGGTGATCGCATAGACGTTTCGGAAGATTCTCTGGATCACATTGCGAAGAGGCTGACGTTTAGCTGCCAATACAAAAGGAATATCCGACAATTCCAGAAGATCAGCGGCCTCCAGCGGCCTGTCTTCCGGAAGTGCAAGAAGATCCTTCCATCTGCGGGGAATGACCAGGAAGAAAGGTTCTTCATAATAGGCATAATAGGAGATCGTATCATCTGTTGTCTGATTGACTTTTCGGGCGCTTTTTTCATTTCTTGTATGCAGAATGCAAAAATCTACCTGCTTTTCTTTTAACATATGTTTTAATTTCCGGGACTGATCCTCCAGAATGCGAAGCTTGATTCCGGGAAAGCGATTCAGAAAAGCCGGGGCAATGAGAGGAATCAGGTTACTGCTGAGGCTGGTTGGGATTCCGATCTTTATGGTTCCCTGCCTCAGATCCTGGAATTCTTTCAGATCCTGTCGGATCATTTGAAATAAAGTGTCCAGCTTCTGGGCATAGTCCAACAGAGTTTTCCCCATCACAGTCGGTTGCAGCCGGTTTCGGCAGATTTCAAAAACAGGAATAGAATAGGAAGATTCCAGAGTATTCAGCATCTGACTGAGCGCAGGCTGGCTGACGAAAAGTTCTTCCGCTGCGCGTGAAAGATTGCGGTATTTTTGAATCAGCAGAAGACATTGGACTTCCCGCTCTGACCAGTTGTGATAAATGTTTTGCGTTGATAAAGACAGAAAAGACTGCTCCATTTTCTTTGTTAATTCTTCAAATGTATGCGCATATTCCAAGACAAGTTTTCCCTCAGGCGTGGGAAGCAGATAGTTTCTGGAATGCTGAAAAAGAGTACATTGCAGCTCAGTCTCAAGGCTCTTCAGAGTTCTTCCGACCGTGGACGGGCTTTTTTGCAGGACGCCTGCGGCTTCTTTGAGTGTAGTGCATGTCTCCAGAATGATCAGTAATTCTAATTGATTTCGTTTCATGGATACCTCCCGATGAGATTGTGAAAAAAGTGTTCTATTTATAAAGATAGTGTATCACGTATTGCCCGGAAAATGAAGAAAATCCATGCGCAATTATTCAAATATTTTTATCATAATTGCGTTTTACTTATAATACGTGTTGCGTTTTAAATATTAGACAGTGCTCATATGGAAATCTATAATTAGAAAAGGATGAGTT
This sequence comes from Dorea sp., assembly GCA_016295505.1. Taxonomy (GTDB): domain Bacteria; phylum Bacillota; class Clostridia; order Lachnospirales; family Lachnospiraceae; genus Dorea_A. The sequence continues at coordinate 1,257 of JAEDLC010000147.1, read as the reverse complement.
GTCCGAAAGAAAGATTTTTATAAGGAGTGTAAAAATGGTAGTAAAAGTGGGTATTAACGGGTTTGGACGAATTGCCAGAGTGATCATGCGGATTCTGGAGGAGAGGGATACAGATATTGAAGTATGCGGTATCAATCTTCGAAATGCAGATGTGAAGCGCATGGCTTATCAGATGGAGTATGATTCTGTATTTGGACGTTTTCGCGGGAAAGTCAGAGCAGAGAAGGATTGTCTGGTAGTGAACGGAAAACATATCAAGGTCTTTTCTGAATCAGATCCGTCACAGATCGACTGGGCTTCCTGCGGAGCAGAATATATTATTGAGTCAACAGGTGTATTTCGCACACTGGAGGACTGCCGGAAGCATCTGAACGGAGGTGCCAAAAAAGTAATCCTGACGGCACCGGGAAAAGATGAAGATTTTCCGACGTTTGTCATGGGTGTCAATCATAAGATGTATGATCCGGGTATGACGGTGGTATCCAATGCGTCCTGTACGACCAATTGCCTGGCACCTTTAACAAAGGTAATCAATGATGTATTTGGAATTGAGCGGGCTCTGATGTCAACGATCCACTCTTCGACTTCCAAGCAGAAGCCGGTGGATTCCAATGGAGGACGTGACTGGAGAACCGGACGTTCTGTATTTAATAATATTATTCCGTCAACAACGGGAGCTGCTAAAGCAGTTGGACTTGTGCTTCCGGAGATGAAAGGAAAGATGACGGGAATCAGTTTCCGTGTTCCGTCCAATGATGTGTCTGTGATTGATGTGACGATGCAGCTCAGCAGACCGACGACGTATGCGCAGATCTGTGAAGCTGTGGAAGATGCCAGTATGACGACAATGAAGGGTATCATTGAATACAATGATGACGAGATCGTATCCGGTGATATCAGAGCGAACTACAATACCTGTGTATTTGATGTGAAAGCGGGACTGATGCTGGATGAAACATTTGTCAAACTGATCGCATGGTATGATAACGAGTGGGGATATTCCAATCAGTGTATCAGCCTGGTTCAGTATATTGCGAGACAGGATGAAAAAGCGATTCATGCGGCTACGCCATCAGAGCCGGATGTAACGATCGAATAAGAAGACAGATACGGCGAGAACCCGTTAACCTTATGGCTAACGGGTTCTCGTTGTTGTTATAGTTATCTAAAGGAATGAGAGTAAAGTGTCGCACCGGTTTGTAACCGGTGCCTACTTTATGAGGGGGGAGATAGTTGAATGTGTCTTTCAACTATCTG
>JAEDLC010000029.1 GCA_016295505.1 Dorea sp. | reverse complement strand
AGAAAGAAACGGAAGGAATGTGATAATATGGAAAAATCAATGCAGAAGTATCTGGACAAAGCAGAAGTGCTGATTGAAGCACTGCCATATATTCAGCGGTTTAACCGGAAGATTATTGTAGTAAAATATGGCGGCAGTGCCATGATAGATGAACAGCTTAAGGCACAGGTCATTCAGGACGTCACTCTTCTTAAGCTGGTTGGATTTAAGCCGATCATTGTGCATGGCGGAGGAAAAGAGATCAGCAGGTGGGTTGGAAAAGTAGGAATGAAACCACAGTTCATCAACGGGCTTCGCGTAACAGATGATGCCACAATGGAACTGGTAGAGATGGTTCTTGGAAAAGTAAACAAAAGTCTGGTACAGCTGGTAGAAGAACTGGGAGTTCGTGCCATCGGTATCAGTGGTAAGGATGGAGCGCTTCTGAAAGTAGACAAAAAGTATGCGGATGGTGAAGATATTGGCTTTGTTGGCGATGTCAAAGAAGTGAATGCAGACATTCTTTTTGATCTTCTGGAAAAGGATTTCCTGCCGATTATCTGCCCGGTAGGCCTGGATGATGAATATAATACCTATAATATCAATGCGGATGATGCCGCCTGTGCGATTGCAAAAGCTGTGAAAGCTGAAAAACTGGCATTCCTTACGGATATCGAGGGTGTATATAAGGATCCGGATGATCCGGACACACTGATCTCCGAGTTAAAAATATCCGAAGGAAAGAAATTAATGGAAGAAGGATATATCGGCGGAGGGATGCTTCCAAAAATTCAGAACTGTATAGATGCGATTGAGGCCGGCGTATCCAGAGTACATATACTGGATGGACGGATTCCACACTGTCTGCTTCTGGAAATCTTTACAAATAAAGGAATCGGAACGGCGATTCTGAACGATATGGATGAAAAATATTATCAGGGAGAATAGGATTATGAATCGATATATGGAAGAGACCAATCAGGCTTTGTTACACACCTATAACCAGTTCCCTGTTGTATTGGAACGGGGAGAGGGTGTATATCTGTATGATACAGAAGGAAAAAAATATCTGGATTTTGCGGCAGGATATGCGGTATCTTCGCTCGGGTATGGGAACCAGGAACTGAACAGTGCATTAAAGGCACAGATCGACAGATTGTTTCATACATCGAACCTTTATTACAATACAGTATGCGGCGAGGCGGCAGAGGCGTTGAAACGGGTCAGCAAAATGGACCGGATATTTTTCACAAACAGCGGCGGAGAGGCCGTGGAAGGAGCACTTAAGGCCGCAAGGAAATATGCATATAAAAAAGGTACCGGACGATATGAGTTTATTGCCATGGAAGAGTCTTTTCACGGAAGAGGCTTTGGGGCAGTATCAGTGACCGGACATACGTCTTACCGGGAACCTTTTGAGCCGCTGGTTCCGGGCGTCTCATTTGCAAAATATAATGATCTGGACAGTGTCAGGGCACTGGTTACGGATAAAACCTGTGCTGTGATTCTGGAGCCTTTACAGGGAGAAGGCGGAATACACCTTGCAACGGAGGAATTCATGAAAGGAATCCGGAAACTCTGTGACGAAGAGGGAATTCTGATGATCTGTGATGAGGTGCAATGCGGAATGGGACGTACCGGATCCATGTTCGCATGGCAGTCCTATGGTACCAGACCGGATATTCTGACGATGGCAAAAGCAATCGGAAGCGGAATTCCGGTAGGAGCATTTGCGCTGACAGAAGAGGTTGCCGCATATTCTCTGGAACCGGGAGATCATGGAACGACATACGGAGGCAATCCGCTGGCATGTGCTGCCGTCAGTAAAACAGCAGAGATATTTGAAAAAGAAGAAATAGCGGCACATGCAAAAGCGATGGGGCAATATCTGAAGGAAAAGCTTCAGATGCTGGCACAGGAATATGACTGTGTGACAGAAGTAAGAGGAATCGGCCTGATGCAGGGAATCCGGGTCACAAAACCAGTATCCGGGATTACAAATGCCGCACTGAAGGAGGGGCTTCTGATTATCGGGGCCGGAACAGATGTCATTCGTTTTGTACCACCGCTCGTAATTGAGAAGGAGCACATTGATGAGATGATCGAAAAACTGAAGAAGGTATTATAGTTCCAAAGCAGGGACATAAAAAACCAATCATTGGATATACTAATTACAGGAATGTAGGAGGTGAATGTCATGGTTGGTTTTTTGATTGCATTGTTGTCCGGTGCATTGATGAGTATTCAGGGAGTGTTCAATACACAGGTTACGAAAGTAACAGGCATGTGGGTCAGTAATGCATGGGTACAGTTCAGTGCTTTTGTATTGTGCCTGTTCATCTGGATGTTGACAGGAAGAGACAGTGTGTCAGCACTTTGGAAGGTGGAACCACGCTATATGCTGCTGGGAGGTGTGATAGGAGCAGGGATCACATGGACAGTGATAAAAAGCATGGAGCAGCTTGGGCCTGCGAAGGCAGCACTTCTGATCGTGATCTCACAGTTGATCGTAGCGTATCTGATAGAACTTCTTGGACTCTTTGGTGTGGAAAAAGAACCGCTGGAATGGAGGAAGGTGATCGGAATGGGGATTGCCCTGATTGGTGTTGCAATTTTTCAGTGGAAATAGTACAATAAATCTACCTAGGCATAAGCGGGATATTTGCAGTTACGACAGACTGCAAAGGAGAATTATGCATGAGTATGATCAGGCGATTGATACAGTATCTATTGTTTTTTTCAATCTTGATCTGGGTATCAGGGTGTTCCTCAGATATCCCGGATCAGAAGGAAGAACTGACAGTAATTGAGGAAGAAGTAAAGCAGGAGGAAAGGCCGGAAGAGGAACGAGAGGACCAACAGGAGATTATATGCGTTCATGTGTGCGGAGAGGTATGTAATCCGGGAGTTTATGAGCTGGAAGCCGGCAGCCGGTTGTATGAGGCGATTGAAGCTGCCGGAGGAATGACGGAAAAGGCGGCGAAAGATTATCTGAATCAGGCAGAAAAGGCGGAAGACGGACAGCAGATATACGTACCTTCTGACGAGGAAGTGTCATGGTCGGATGAGCAGAGCGCTTCCGGGAATGACCGGGATGATGGAAAAGTCAATCTGAATACTGCCTCAAAGGAGCAGTTAATGACATTGAGCGGTATCGGGGAGGCGAAAGCATCTGCTATCATCAGTTACCGTGAAGCACATGGCGGCTTTCAGAATATTGAAGAACTGATGCAGGTAGAAGGTATCAAGGAGGGTGTGTTTCAAAAAGTTAAGGATCAGATCAAAGTATAATAATAAGGGAGTAATAGAATGGGTAGACGAGTACTGGTTGTAGATGATGAAAAACTGATTGTGAAAGGAATAAGGTTCAGCCTTGAACAGGATGGAATGGAAGTGGATTGTGCTTATGACGGTGAAGAGGCACTGAAGCTTGCGAAAGAGAATGCATATGATATCATTCTTCTTGACATCATGCTTCCGAAGTATGATGGATTTGAGGTGTGTCAGCAGATTCGGGAATATTCGGATGTTCCGATCGTGATGCTTACTGCAAAAGGTGATGATATGGATAAGATACTGGGACTGGAATATGGTGCGGATGATTACATTACGAAACCATTTAATATTCTGGAAGTAAAAGCAAGGATCAAAGCGATCATCCGAAGAACCAGTAAGCGTGATAAGGATCAGAGCAGTGATAAGGTCATCAAAAAAGGAGATATGCAGATTGACTGTGAGAGTCGTCGTGTTGTGATCGGAGACAGAGAGATTAATCTGACGGCAAAGGAATTTGATCTTCTGGAGCTCCTTGCCATGAATCCGAATAAAGTATACAGTCGAGAAAACCTTCTGAATATTGTATGGGGTTATGAATATCCGGGTGATGCAAGAACGGTGGATGTACATATCAGAAGATTGAGAGAAAAGATCGAAGCGAATCCAAGCGATCCGAAATATGTATATACGAAATGGGGCGTTGGTTATTATTTTAGGGGTTAAGACATATTTTAGAAGAAATATATTCAAGAGCCTGCGTTTTCGGATAATCCTGCTGGTGATACTGGCAGGAATTATTCCGATGCTGATCATGAAAACGCTGCTTCTTGGAAGTTATGGAAAACGTGCAGTAGAGGTACGAACTGCAGAGATTCAGAATCAATGTACCATTCTATGCAATCAGCTGAGTAATTCCGGTTATTCTACCGGGAGTACGACGGAAGTGATCCGTACGGAGCTTATTCAGCTGTCCAATATCTACAATGGCCGAGTGCTGGTCATAGACAAAGATTTCCGTATTGAAGAAGATACATATGACATGGATGTGGGAAAGACGATTGTATCGGAGAATGTTATTCGATGCTTTCAGGGAAAAGGAACCACGGATTATGATAAGAAGAATCATTATATTGAAGTGACGTCTCCGATTCCGGGCACCGAAAGAAATCAGGTGGCAGGTGTTATGCTTGTGAGCGTGTCTACGGATTATATTGAGGGAAATCTGGCAGTTCTGAATAATAAGGGAAATGTGATACTCCTGATTGCTTCTTTGGGTATCCTGCTTGTGGCTTTTCTGTCAGGCCTCAGGATGACAAAGCCGTTTATACGAATTACAAGGTCGATCTCGGCGGCTACAGAAGGATATAATGAAGATTATCTTCATGAAAATACTTATACAGAGACGATGGATATCTCGGATGCATTTAATAAGATGTCAGGAAGAATGAAAGCACTGGATGATTCAAGAAATGAATTTGTATCAAATGTCTCGCATGAATTAAAGACGCCGATCACCTCCATGAAAGTTCTGGCAGACTCTCTTTTGTCCCAGGAAAATGTTCCGGTTGAGCTTTATCAGGAGTTTATGGGAGATATGTCAGAGGAGATTGAAAGAGAGAATAAAATTATTAATGACCTTTTGTCTCTGGTCAAGATGGATAAGACAGCGAATTCCGCCAATACGATGAATATCAAAACGGAAAATATGAATGAGCTGGTGGAACGTATATTAAAGAGGCTGAGACCGATCGCGGCAACCCGGAATATTGAAGTAGTGTATGAGAGTTTTCGTCCGGTGACAGCAGAGGTTGATGAGACGAAGCTCTCTCTTGCAATCTCTAATCTGGTGGAAAATGCGATCAAATATAACAAGGAAAATGGATGGGTTCATGTTTCTCTGAATGCAGATCATAAGAATTGTTATATTGAAGTGGCAGATTCGGGTATTGGAATTCCGGATGAGGCGAAAGAGCATATTTTTGAGAGATTTTACAGAGTGGACAAGTCTCATTCCAGGGAGATCGGCGGAACGGGTCTTGGACTGGCTATCGCAAGGAGTGCAGTGGTAATGCACAGAGGTGCGATTAAAGTGTTCAGTCAGCTGGGAGAAGGCACTACATTTACCATACGGATTCCGCTCACGTATGTCAGATAACCTGGGAGGAATGCAGAATGAGCAAAAAAAGAAGATATCAGATTGTACTGAGTGTTGCTGTATGCATTATTATGGTGACGGGATGTGGAAGAAAAGAGCAGCTGAGTGATTCGGATCAGGGACTGTATTATGCGAATCAGGAGGGTACGGCGCTGGTCAAAGAAGAATATAAGACATCAGGCAGTACAACAGAGGAGAAGATTGAAGATGTCTTGAAAGAGATGCCAAAGAAAACAGATGCCGAAGACTACAGAAGTGTGTTCCCGGAAGGTGTAAAAGTGACCGGATGGGAATATTCAGACGGAAAACTGGAAATATGTTTCAACGGTCAGTATCAGGAGATGACACCTTCACAGGAAGTTTTGCTTCGGGCAGCAGTGGTGCAGAATCTTGGGCAGATACAGGGGGTGAATTATGTATACTTTCTGATAGAAGGCGAACCGCTGAAAGACAGTCAGGGAAGTGATGTGGGATATATGAGAGCAGAAGATTTTATTCAGAATACGGGCTCTACACTTCATTCTTACCAGACTGCAGAACTGAATCTGTATTTTCCGAACAGTCAGGGAGATAAGCTTGTAAAAGAGTCGGTCAGTATCCGCTACAATAGTAATATGTCGAAGGAGAAACTGATCGTAGAGCAGCTGATCAGGGGGCCTTTGGCAGAAGGAGCACAGCTCGCTATTCCTTCGGAAACAAAAGTTATGAGCGTTTCTGTGAAGGATCATATCTGTTATGTCAATCTGGATGAGGGATTCTTGAATAATTCGTATCTGATTAATCCGGAGCTTACGGTGTATTCTATTGTGAATTCTATCGTGGACGGAGGCAGTATCAGTAAGGTTCAGATCTCTGTGAACGGACAGTCTGACATTAATTATATGGGACAGGTGGATCTGAGCAAACCGTTGTCCCGGAATCCGGAACTCGTGGAATAATGACAAGGCGATCTGCCGGATGGGAGAAAAAGATGAAAAACAGACCGCTATTCACGGTATGCCTAATCATTCTGTCTGTGATCGTGCCTGCGGTTGGATGGGGAGGGCAGAGGTTTCTTAAGGAACTTAAGCCTTCTCTGCTTGAAAAATATGTACAGGAGCAGGAGGTGCTGACTGTCAGTGGAACCGTCAGCTACATAGAGCAGAAGGATACATATCGTGCAATTTATCTGAAAAACAATTCTGTTGATTCTAAAGACCGATCATTTCGGGAATCAAATATTCTTATTTATACAGACTCCGATATAAAACTGCATATTGGCAATCAGGTTACGGTGCTGGGAGAGGCGGCGTTTTTTGATCATGCAAGAAATCCGGGGAATTTTGATCAGAAGCTTTATTATCAAAGGCAGGATATTCATGGAATGGTATGGGCATCACAGATAAAGCTTGCGGATTCTGATGTCTGGAAGTGCCGGGATATGCTGTATCGGTTCCGGATCGCATGGAAGGAAAGACTTCAGAAGACCATGGGAGAAAAGGAAGGAGGAATCTTAAGTGCCATGCTGCTGGGAGACAGAACCGGTATGGATCAGGATGTGAAAGATCTGTATCAGGCCAATGGGATCGCCCATGTTCTGGCTGTTTCGGGACTTCATCTGTCCTTTGTGGGTCTGGGGATCTACCAATTGCTTCGCAGAATGACCGGGTCTTATCTGGCCGGAGGTGCTGGAGGCATTCTGATTCTGGGTCTGTATATTCTTATGATTGGATGTACCGTTTCTGTGGTGCGCGCGCTGGTTATGTTTCTGCTTCGTGTGGGAGCGGATATTGCGGGAGCACACTATGACAGCCCGACCGCACTTTCCCTTGCAGCTGTTATTGTGTTGTGTTGGAGACCGCTCAGTCTGACAGACGGAGGATTCTGGATGTCGTTTGGTGCGGTTCTTTCCATGATGCTTGCGTCATCTCTGTCTGGGAATATTCCGGCAGGAGGAATATGGGGAAGTATCAGTATACAGATTGTATTGCTTCCGGTTCTTCTGTATTATTTCTATGAGATACCGATGTATTCTGTTCTTCTGAATCTGTATGTGATACCGTTGATGTCTGTGCTTTTGTTCTGTGGAATGCTTGGAAGTCTGGTGAGTATTTTCTGTGCCCCTGTATCGGAAGTGATTCTTGGATTCTGTGGATGGATTCTGAAAATGTATGAAAAAAGCTGTGCATATGTGCTGAAAATCCCAGGTGCAAGGCTTGTACCTGGAAAGCCGGAGATCTGGAAGATCGTGGTGTATTATAGCATACTTGCAATCGTTATATTGATGTTGAGAGGTAAAGCAAAGGGATGGAAAAAATATGTGTATGCATGTGTGTTGTGGGGAGCAGCAGTATGTATCCTGACCTGCAGACCGGAAGAGAGGGGAATGCTTCAGGTAACGATGCTGGATGTGGGACAGGGAGACTGCGTTGTAATGCAGGGGCCGTCCGGGGGAACCTATATGATGGACGGAGGCAGCAGTGATGTGAAACATGTGGGACGTTACCGGATGGAATCCTTTTTAAAATCCAGAGGAATCTATCAGCTGGATTATGTATTTGTGTCACATGGAGACAGTGATCACATCAATGGGATAGAGGAACTGATCGAACGACAGCGTCTGGGAATTAAGATTCATACACTGGTATTCCCGAACCGGAAAACATGGGATGACAGTCTGGAAGCGCTGTACAAGCTTGCGAAAAGTGCTCAGATCCGGGTGGCAGTCATGGAACCGGGTGAGACAATCCGGGAAGGAGAGATGACGCTGACCTGTCTGTTTCCCAAAGCGGAAGAACCGCAGGAAAAGGGAAATGCGTCATCTCTGGTACTGAGTCTGCAGTATGACATGTTCGATATGCTGCTTACCGGAGATCTGGAAGGGGAGGGAGAGGCATGTCTGACGCAGATTCTGAAAGAGCAATACAGAGATACCCGGTGGGATGTTCTGAAGGTGGCGCATCACGGTTCCGGAAATTCGTCGGGAGAGGAATTTCTGGAACAGGTACAGCCTGCGTATGCGCTGATATCGGCCGGAAGAAATAATCGTTATGGGCATCCGCATCAGGAGACACTGGAACGTCTGAGAAGATCCGGATGTCAGATACGCTCTACAAAGGATTCTGCGGCACTGGGCATCCGGGTAAAGAAAAATATCATGATGGTTGAATTCAGATGAAAAATTCAGTATACTTTTAGGAAGAGGCATTTTTGAAAGAAGAGAGGAAAATGGATTATGACATACGAAGAAGTGTTACAGAATGCAAAAACATGTATGGGCCCGCATTGTAAGGCATGTCCTGTCTGCAATGGAAAGGCCTGTGGCAGCAAGATGCCGGGACCTGGAGCAAAGGGAAGTGGAACCGTAGCGATCCGCAATTATGATAAATGGCAGGAATTGTGTGTGAATATGGATACAATCTGTGAGAACAAGACAGTAGATACTTCACTGGAACTGTTCGGAGAAACGTTTCGCTATCCGATCTTTGCAGCTCCGATCGGGGCGATGAAGCTTCATTACGGAGACAAGTATGACGATCTGGAATACAATGATATTCTGGTATCTGCCTGTGCAGATGCAGGAATTGCAGCATTTACCGGTGATGGAACCAATCCGGCGGTGATGGTTGCTGCAACAAAGGCGATCCGGCAGAAAAACGGAAAAGGGATCCCGACGGTAAAGCCCTGGGATATTGATACATTGAAAGAAAAGCTTGCGATGATCAAGGAATGCGGATCGTTTGCTGTCGCAATGGATATTGATGCTGCGGGACTTCCGTTCCTTCAGAATCTGACCCCGCCGGCAGGAAGTAAGACGGTAGAAGAGCTGCGTGAGATCATAGAGGCAGCAGGTGTTCCGTTTATTATCAAGGGTGTAATGACGGTCAAAGGCGCACTAAAGGCGAAAGAAGCAGGAGCATCTGCCATTGTGGTATCGAACCACGGAGGAAGAGTCCTGGATCAGTGCCCTGCAACGGCAGAAGTGCTTGGAGAGATCGTGGATGCTGTCGGTGGAGATATGAAGATTCTGGTTGACGGAGGGATTCGTTCTGGTGTGGATATCTTTAAGGCACTTGCTCTTGGTGCAGATGCAGTATTGATCGGACGTCCGTATGTAACCGCAGTATATGGAGGGGCAGCTGAAGGTGTGGAAGCCTATACTTCAAAACTTGCGGCAGAGTTAAAAGATACGATGGCAATGTGTGGTGCTCATTCCCTGAACGAGATTTCAAGAGATATGGTTAGATAGTGAATGAAAAGCTTAAATGAGGATATAAAGTCAGGAGTATTCAGACAGACTTATCTTTTATATGGAGAAGAGGCCTATCTGAAAAAACAGTATAAGGACAAGCTGACGAAGGCGATCCTTCCGGAGGGAGATACCGTTAATTATGCTTATTATGAGGGCAAGGGAATCCAGCCCGGGGAATTGATCGATCTTGCAGAAACCATGCCGTTTTTTGCAGAGCGTCGTCTCATTGTTGTGGAGAATTCCGGTTTTTTCAAAAATGCATCGCCGGAATTGGCAGACTATATCAGGACGATGCCGGAAACAGCGTGTTTTCTCTTCGTTGAAAATGAGGTAGACAAGCGTGGAAAACTCTATAAGGCAGTCAAGGAAAAGGGCCGGATCGCAGAGATGGGCCGTCAGGATGAAAAAACGCTTTTGTACTGGATTGCCGGTAATGTAAAAAAAGAAGAACGTCAGATTAAGGAATCTACTGCAAGATATCTGATCTCTTTGGTCGGAACGGATATGGAAAATCTGGAAAAAGAGATGGAAAAGCTTTTTTCTTATACGCTGGGAAAAAGTGAGATCACGATTCAGGATATTGATGATATCTGCACAAGCCAGGTTACGAATCAGATCTTTGCCATGGTGGAGGCGGTAGCGGCGAAGCAGCAGAAGAAAGCTCTGGATTATTATTATGATCTGCTGGCGCTGAAGGAACCACCTATGCGGATATTGTATCTGCTTTCACGTCAGTTTAAATTATTAATGGAAGTTCGGGATCTGGCCGGAAAAGGTTTTGACAAATCCCAGATTGCGAAGACGGTGGGGCTTCATCCGTTTGTGGTGGGCAAGTATATGCAGCAATGTCGTGATTTTTCAGAGACAGAGTTAAGGTCAATCCTGGAAGATGCAGCAGATACGGAAGAGATGGTTAAGACAGGAAGATTAAATGATATGATGAGTGTGGAACTCTTTATTGTAAAATACAGTGTCTGAACCGTTGTCAAAAAGAATCTGCCGTGATAAGATAAGGATTACTGTAAAAACAAAATGTGAAATAAATGTAAGGAGAACGAGATAAGTGTCAATAATAGATCAGAGTAAAATTCGTAATTTTTGTATTATTGCCCATATTGATCATGGAAAATCCACTCTGGCAGACCGTATCATCGAGATGACAGGTCTTCTTACCAGCCGTGAGATGCAGTCGCAGGTTCTTGATAATATGGATCTTGAGAGAGAACGGGGGATCACGATCAAAGCACAGGCGGTTCGTACTGTCTATAAAGCGAGAAACGGAGAAGAGTATATATTTAATCTGATTGATACTCCGGGACATGTGGACTTTAATTATGAGGTATCAAGAAGCCTTGCAGCCTGTGACGGAGCGATCCTTGTGGTCGATGCTGCACAGGGAGTTGAGGCACAGACACTGGGCAATGTATATCTGGCACTGGATCATGATCTGGATGTCATGCCGGTGATTAATAAGATTGATCTTCCGAGTGCGGAACCGGATCGTGTCATTGAAGAGATTGAAGATGTGATTGGAATCGAAGCAACAGATGCACCGCTGATATCTGCAAAAACCGGGCTGAACGTGGAAGAGGTGCTGGAACAGATCGTAGAAAAGATTCCGGCACCGCAGGGGGATCCTCTGGCTCCTTTGCAGGCGCTGATCTTTGATTCCCTGTATGATTCCTATAAGGGAGTCATTGTATTCTGCAGAATTAAGGAAGGAACTGTACGAAAGGGAACGCCGATTCTCATGATGGCGACCGGAGCAAAAGCAGAAGTAGTGGAAGTAGGATACTTTGGAGCAGGTCAGTTCATTCCGTGTGAGGAATTAAGCGCCGGAATGGTTGGGTATATTACGGCAAGTCTGAAGAATGTGAAAGACACCCGTGTCGGAGATACGGTTACCAATGCATCCCGCCCATGTGAGAAGCCGCTTCCGGGTTATAAGAAAGTCAATCCGATGGTGTATTGTGGAATGTATCCGGCAGACGGAGCCAAATATCCGGATCTTCGGGATGCGCTGGAGAAGCTGCAGCTGAATGATGCCTCTCTGCATTTTGAGCCGGAGACATCAATCGCACTTGGATTTGGCTTCCGATGTGGATTCCTTGGTCTTTTGCATCTGGAAATCATACAGGAGCGTCTGGAGAGAGAATATAATCTGGATCTGGTAACGACAGCGCCAAGCGTTATCTATAAAGTGCATAAGACGAACGGGGAGGTTATCGATCTGACAAATCCGTCGAACCTTCCGGATCCTTCTGAGATTGAATATATGGAAGAACCGATCGTAAAAGCGGAGATTATGGTTACTTCAGAATATATCGGGGCGATTATGGATCTTTGTCAGGAAAGAAGAGGAATCTATGATGAGATGGAATATATCGAAGAGACCCGTGCGGTGCTCAGATATCATCTGCCATTGAACGAGATTATCTACGATTTCTTTGACGCGCTGAAGTCAAGATCCAGAGGTTATGCTTCTTTTGATTATGAGCTGGCCGGATATACACGTTCAGAGCTGGTAAAATTGGACATTCTGATCAATAAAGAACAGGTGGACGCATTGTCCTTTATTATCCATGCCGACAATGCATATGAGCGTGGAAGAAAGATGTGCGAAAAGCTGAAAGAGGAGATCCCGAGACAATTGTTTGAGATTCCGATCCAGGCAGCGATCGGAGGCAAGATCATTGCAAGAGAGACTGTGAAGGCTATGCGAAAGGATGTGCTCGCCAAGTGTTATGGCGGTGATATCAGCCGAAAGAGAAAGCTTCTGGAAAAGCAGAAAGAAGGAAAGAAGCGTATGCGCCAGGTTGGTAATGTAGAGATTCCTCAGAAAGCATTTATGAGTGTGTTGAAGCTGGATGATAAGTAATGAAACCGTTAGAGTTATATATTCACATTCCTTTTTGTGTGAAAAAATGCAGATATTGTGATTTCCTGTCGGCGCCTGCAGACGCAGGGGAACGACAGGAATATATAGAACAACTTTGTGGGCAGATACGCTCATATGATAAACTGGCAGAGGATTATCATATTACCAGTATTTTTCTTGGAGGAGGGACACCTTCCATCCTGGAGGCCGGACAGATCAGGGATATTTTTGATGCGGTCAGAGGGACGTTTCCGGTCGACTCTGATGCAGAGATCACGATTGAAGTCAATCCCGGAACTGTGGACAGAATCAAGCTGATCTCCTACAGACGTGCCGGGATCAATCGCCTGAGTATCGGTCTTCAATCTGTGCATGATCAGGAACTCAAAATGCTGGGAAGAATCCATACATTCCGGGAGTTCCAGGAGACATTTACGCTTGCAAGAGAAAAAGGGTTTGACAATATCAATGTGGATCTCATGTCCGGAATTCCGTTTCAGACACTGGACGGCTGGGAGAGTACACTGAGAACGGTGGCAGAACTTGGACCGGAGCATATCTCTGCATATAGCCTGATTATTGAAGAGGGAACCCCTTTCTATGAGAAATACGGCGAGGGAGAGAGGGCAGAAGCAAGGAGAAGAAGAGAACTTCCGGATGAAGATACGGAGCGTATGATGTATCAGTATACAAAGAATATACTCAGGGATTATGGTTACCACAGATATGAGATTTCAAACTATGCAAAAGACGGATATGAATGTCGGCATAATCTTGGATATTGGAACCGTGACGAGTATCTTGGAATCGGAACCGGAGCAGCGTCATTCATGAATAACAGACGCTGGACACAGGGAGAAGATTCGGAGACCTTAAGCATTGAAAACCAGATGGAAGAGTATATGTTTCTGGGACTTCGAAAGATGAAGGGAATCTCTGTCGCCGGATTTTATCAGTCCTTCGGTAAAAGTATACAGGATGTGTATGGAGATGTTCTGCATAAGCTTTTGCAGGAAAAACTGATAGAAAAATCCGGAGACAACATACGCCTGACCGAACGTGGCATTGATATCAGTAATTATGTTATGAGTGAATTTTTATTTTAATCGTTATCTATAACTGGAACAGGATTCCAATGACTGCACCTGCTGCAATCCATACAAGCGGGTGCAGTTTTTTTAATTGTTTGATCTGAAGCAGTAAAAATGCTGCCAGACAGATCAGGGCACTCAGAATATCAATCTGAGAAACGCCGTTCCTGGTGACAACGATCGCAATCTGCAGAAGTTCCCATACTGCATATCCGATTAATGCGGCAACGGTTGGGCGAATTCCGTAGAAAACGGATTTTACCGTCGGATTTTCACTGAAGTTTTCGAGAAAACGGGCAATGATCACGATAATCACCAGTGCAGGTGCTGTTAAGGACAGTGTGGCAACGATTGCACCGGGAATTCCGGCTGCAGAGTATCCGGCATAGGTCGCCATATTGACGCCGACCGGTCCTGGGGTGCTTTCACTGATGGCAATCATGTTGGCAAGTTCGTTCGCGGTAAACCAGTCATATTTGGTCGTAAGATCCATTAAAAAAGGAACCGTCGCCATGCCTCCGCCTATGGAGAACAGACCAATCTTAAAGAATTCAAATGCAAGTGTAAGATAGATCATTTCCTGGTCCTCCCTTCCACAGAGCGTGCGATAACGCCGATGATTCCTGCCAGTACGATAATGAGTGCGGTTGGTACCGGAGTAAAGCAGGCAAGGATGAACGCCGCAACAAAAAGAATTCCTCCCAGAATGTCAATGATTCCTTTTCGTGCCATAGTTACGACTGTGTTCAGCATCAATGCACATACAATGATGCGGATACCGGCAAGCGCATGTTCCACTGCAGGCAGATGAATAAAGTTCTGAAGAATGGATGCAACAAGGCAGATAATTATGATAGAAGGAGATATGACGCCGAGTGTAGCGGCCACTCCACCAAAAAAGCCTGCCTGTTTATATCCGACATAGGTGGCTGTATTGACGGCGATGATGCCGGGGGTACACTGGCCGATTGCGTACATGTCCAGAATCTCTTCTTCGGTACACCAGTGATGGGTTTCCACGACTTCGCGCTGAAGCATGGGAAGCATCGCAAGACCTCCGCCGAAAGTCAGTCCTCCGATTTTGAAAAAGCTGATATAAAGTTGTGCCATTTTTTTAAGTTTCATATTGTTTATTCCTTTTCGTCAAGATTTATAACAAATGTGTCATGATTAATGCGTAGATTTCCTGATTCTTTTTGGTCCAGTTATTGGCAATTGTCTCAGCCTCTGCTTCTGTTGGAGCAGTGAGCGTCAGATCGATCAGAGGAAATCCGTGTTCGAGTACCTGACATCGTACAGAATATTCCCTGTTTGAATTCTTATAATAATCAGATTTGACCGAAACTTCGTTTTTTAATTCATATTGTTTGGCTTTCAGAAAAGCATTGATATCTTCCTGAATAGCGGGTGAGATATCATTTTTAAAAAAATGAATGGTCTCGGCACCTTCTTCGGTAAGGTGGTAGAAGGTACGGCTGTGTGTGGATTCTTCACGGATAAATCCGGAATCGATCAGCTCTGAAATAGCCTGTTGCAGGTTGAAATAAGTGGTGTAGCCTTCGTCCAGAATGAACTCAGATATCTGAGAATTCGTCAGAGGGAAGTCTACTTTATTTAACATATATAAAATGATAAGCTTGTATAACTTGAATGATTGGGTCATAATGAAAACTCCTTTCCCTGCCAGATGTCGTGTGCTTTAAAATAAGCCTGCATGGTATTTAAGACCTGACGTTTATTGGCTGTCCACAGGGGGGCGAGCAAAAGTGATTTTGGCCCGTCACCGGTCAGACGATGGATGACAATATCCGGGCGAAGCTCTTCAAGACATCTGCCGAGCAGTTCAAAATATTCCTCCATCTCAGGAAGTTCAAACGGGTGGGAAAGGTAGGCATCCGCCAGATCCGTTCCCTTTAGTATGTGCAGAAGCTGAAGCTTTACTCCCTGGATATCCTGTGTGTTCAGATAATGCATGGTGTCAAGCATATCTTTGGTGCTTTCGCCCGGAAGACACAGGATAGTATGAACGATTACCTCGATATTGCGGGCACGCAGTTCCTTTACAGCCTGTTCAAAGACTGGAAGATCATATCCTCGTCGGATATAGAGTGCCGTATCAGGATGAATGGTCTGAAGTCCAAGTTCAATCCAGACAGGCTTTATCTGATTCAGTTCACTGAGCAGATCCAGAATCTCTGAATCCAGACAATCCGGTCTGGTTGCAATTGACAGGATGCGGATATCCGGATGAAGAATTGCTTCCGTGAAGATCTGCCTCAGGTATTCTACCGGTGCATAAGTGTTGGTATAAGCCTGAAAATAAGCGATATAGGAAGTACCCGTCTGCTTCCCTGCTACTCTGGCTTTGCCGTGCTCAATCTGTTCCGTGATAGAAAGAGCCGGTGCCTCTGCAAAATCACCAGAACCGCCGGCACTGCAGAATATGCAGCCCCGGCGTCCCAGAGTACCATCTCGATTGGGGCACGTCATTCCCCCGTTCAATGAGATCTTATATATTTTTTCACCATATGTTTTCTTTAGATAATAGTCCAGAGAATAATATCTTTTCTCGTCCCAGCGAACGGTCATATCAGATCAGTTCCTTTACCGCACGGCTTACGACATCTGATACACGAGGATCAAATGCTTCCGGCAGAATGTTATTTTCGTTCAATTCATCATCAGAAACCAGTCCGGCGATGGCTTTTGCGGTTGCAAGCTTCATCTCTTCTGTGATGGAAGAAGCACGTCCTTCCAGTGCACCTCTGAAGATACCGGGGAAGGCAACCACGTTATTTACCTGATTCGGAAAATCAGAACGTCCGGTACCGACTACTTTTGCGCCTGCAGCTTTCGCGAGGTCCGGCATGATCTCCGGAACCGGGTTGGCCATTGCAAAGATGATCGCATCTTTGTTCATGGATGCAACCATTTCCTGAGTCACGATATTCGGAGCAGACACACCGACGAAGATATCAGCGCCTTTCAGGGCATCGGCAAGAGTACCTTTCTGATTGTCGAGGTTTGTGACTTCTACCATTCTCTGCTGCATCCAGTTCAGATTCGGAGAATCTTTTCCGATAATTCCGTTGATGTCGCACATGGTGACATGTCTGAATCCATAGGTAAGGAGAAGCTTCGTGATTGCGACACCGGCAGAACCTGCACCGTTAATGACAACCCGGGAATCTTCCTTGTTCTTTCCGGTTACTTTCATGGCATTGATGATGCCGGCGAGAACGACGATTGCCGTACCGTGCTGATCATCATGAAATACCGGGATATCAAGGAGTTCTTTTAATCGTTCTTCAATTTCAAAGCATCTTGGAGCACTGATGTCTTCCAGATTGATGCCGCCAAAGGCAGGTGCGATATTTACCACCGTTTTGATGATTTCTTCTGTATCCTGAGTATCCAGACAGATAGGAACAGCATTGACGCCGCCAAATTCTTTAAACAGAACCGCCTTTCCTTCCATTACCGGCATTGCAGCAAGGGCTCCGATATTACCAAGTCCCAGTACGGCACTTCCATCAGATACGACAGCAATTGTGTTGGATTTTATCGTATAGGTGTATGCCGCTTCTTTGTCTTTGGCAATTACCTTACATGGCTCCGCAACTCCGGGAGTATAGGCAATTGCCAGATCTTCGCGGGAGTTTACATGAGATTTTGCGGTCGTTTCTATCTTTCCCTGCCATTCTTCGTGCATCTTAAGCGCTTTTTCACTATTTGTCATTGGAATACCACCTTTTCATATGTTCTTTCTTATTATAATTATAAATTGCAAACCGTGTATTGACACTGTCGGTGTTTACAGGATAAAAAGCATTTGTACACCGACGCTATAATAATAGCATCACTGCCAGATCAAGTCAATAAAACATAATGATTCAGAAAACCCTTTAAAAATATGAATTTGTGTTGTATAATATCCTATATTAATATTTCCATATCGTCATTTCAGACGAATTTCTCCAGTAATAATACATGATTAATATGAAAATTAATATGAAATATAAAAATATTATTATGAAAGGATAGAATAGAATGAGAGAAAAATATGAATCATTACCTTTGGCAACATTAAAGGATCTTGCAAAGGCAAGAGGATTAAAGGGAATATCTGCAATGAAAAAAGCAGAGCTGATTGAATGTATGCTTGAGGAAGATGAAAAAGAAAAAAAGGCATCCAGAGAAACCGTAAAGGAAATGTCTGCAAATACAGGAGATAAAGAAGTCCATGATATAGACAAGCTTGACAGTGGTGTAACTGCACATGGAATTCTGGAGGTTATGCCGGATGGATATGGATTTATCAGAAGTGATAACTACCTTCCGGGAGAAAATGACGTATATGTGTCACCTTCCCAGATCCGCAGATTTAACCTGAAAACAGGAGATATTCTGGAGGGAAATACTAGAATTAAGACACAGCAGGAAAAGTTCAGCGCACTTCTATATCTGACCAAAATTAATGAAATGGATCCGATGAGAGCAATGCGGAGAGGAAATTTTGAAGATATGACTCCAATCTTTCCGGATGAAAGGCTTCGCCTTGAGTGCGGTAAGACCAGTACGGCAATGCGGATCGTGGATCTGCTGTCTCCGATCGGAAAAGGACAAAGAGGTATGATCGTATCCCCTCCGAAAGCAGGAAAGACGACACTCTTAAAACAGGTGGCATTGTCTGTTCAGAAAAATAATCCTGAGATTCATCTGCTGATTCTCCTGATTGATGAACGTCCGGAAGAAGTAACAGATATCAAAGAGTCTATTGCGGGGAAAAATGTGGAAGTTATCTATTCTACGTTTGATGAGCTTCCGGAGCATCATAAACGAGTATCTGAGATGGTGATCGAACGTGCAAAACGACTGGTGGAACATAAAAAGGATGTTATGATCCTTCTTGACAGTATCACAAGACTGGCAAGAGCATATAACCTGACTGTACCGCCATCAGGAAGAACGCTGTCAGGAGGTCTCGATCCGGCTGCACTTCACATGCCGAAACGATTCTTTGGAGCCGCAAGAAATATGCGTGAAGGCGGAAGCCTTACCATCCTTGCGACGGCACTGGTAGATACCGGAAGTAAAATGGACGATGTTGTATATGAAGAGTTTAAGGGTACCGGTAATATGG
>JAEDLC010000146.1 GCA_016295505.1 Dorea sp. | reverse complement strand
CACCTCCGATATCAGTATAACATCTTTTGACCCTGTCTTCAAACTGTGCTACAATCCTTTTATGATGATAAAGCGAGGTATTTGTACTATGAAATTAATGATAGCATCCGATATTCACGGTTCTTCTTACTATTGCCGGAAGATGACAGAAGCTTACAGAAGGGAAAAGGCAGACCGTCTCCTTCTGCTTGGCGATATCCTCTATCACGGTCCCAGAAATGATCTTCCAAAGGATTACCAGCCCAAAGAAGTGATCGCCATGCTGAATGCCATGAAGCAGGAGCTCCTCTGTGTCCGCGGCAACTGTGACACAGAAGTGGATCAGATGGTTCTGGAGTTCCCGATCCTTGCAGATTACTGTCTGCTGGAACTCGACGGCCATACCATATTCGCCACACACGGTCACCATCACAACCCGAAGAATCCTCCGATGCTGAAGCAGGGTGATATTCTTCTGAACGGGCATACGCATATCCCTGCCAACCGGAATATGGGATCTTATATCTATATGAATCCAGGTTCCGTATCTATCCCAAAAGAAAACTCCGCACACGGATACATGATCTATGACGGAGTATTTCTCTGGAAAGACCTTGACGGCAATGTTCTGGATATGCCATGTACCTTATAAAGCCTTTTCATAATATGTCTTTGTGCGCTGATCAAAACACACCATCCGGACTTCCTCTATCTGAGGATGATCTTTACAGAATATGCGGATGGTATGGACTGCGATTGGCGCTGCTTTTTCTAAAGGAAATCCATAGATTCCGGTACTGATGGATGGGAATGCTATCCTTTTTATTCCATGTTCTGCTGCCAGTTCCAGACAGCTTCTGTAACAGGACGCAAGCAGTTCTTCTTCTCCGTATCTGCCGCCCTGCCAGATTGGTCCCGGCGTATGGATCACATACTTCGCAGGCAGGCGATAGCCTTTCGTGATTCTGGCCTCTCCGGTCGGACAGCCGTGAAGGGTACGGCATTCTTCCAAAAGCTCCGGTCCTGCTGCTCTGTGGATCGCCCCATCGACACCGCCTCCTCCAAGCAGGGATGTATTTGCGGCATTCACGATCGCATCACAATCACTCTTCGTAATGTCTCCCAATACAACCTTCAGTTCCATATATCTCCCTCCATTTCTCTATTCGTCATCCTCTCTGTGACGCAGCTTCCGATACCCTTTCCGAAGTCCACCGATCAATAGCGTCAGATATCGAAGGATCGGCTCTGTGGCAATCGAAAATACCACAAACAGCATAATACATTTTTTAGACATGCCCGTAATTGCAAATAATTCCGGAAGGAAGATGCAGCAAAGGACACAGCCGATCATACATCCAGCCCAGATGACGCCACGATATATATTGGCAGGCTGACAGATCTTATACAGGATCATAAATCCTACGATCAGCAGAAGTATCGTTGCTGCTGTTGATATATCCGTTGAATTTACTCCAAATGTCTTGCCAAACACCACAAGTGCACCAACGATCACCACATCTGTAAGACCTGCCGGCAGTGCCTTTAACAGCACATTCGTCAGGAAATGCCCCTTAATCCTCTCTTTATTCGGCTGGAATGCCAGGAAGAATCCCGGAACTCCGATCGTAAACATACCGATCAGTGATATCTGTGAAGGTTCCAGAGGATAGGTAATCATAAATATCACAGAGAACAATGATAACAGGAATGAGAATATGTTTTTTACAAGAAACAGACTGGCCGAACGCTGGATATTATTGACCACTCTTCGTCCTTCCAGTACAACAGAAGGCATGCATGCAAAATTGGATTCCAGCAGAACAACCTGGGAAGCCTGTACCGCAGCATCACTTCCGGATGCCATTGCTACACTGCAGTCCGCATCTTTCAACGCAAGCACATCATTGACACCGTCCCCTGTCATGGCAACCGTTTTTCCCTGCTCTTTCAGGGCCTGTACAAACTGGCGCTTCTGATTTGGAGTCACGCGTCCGAATACCGTATACTCAGCAACCGCATCCGCGATCTCTTCATCCGTCTCAAGTGTTGCCGCATCCACATAACGATCCGCATTGATAATTCCGGCTTTCCTTGCGACTTCAGATACAGTCAGCGGATTGTCTCCGGAGATAACCTTCACTTCCACACCCTGTTCCGCAAAGTAGGCAAATGTCTCCGGAGCTTCTTCACGGATCGGATTGGCAAGAAGTACATACCCCAAAGGTGTTACTTTTTCCGTCAGCGGTCTTCCGTCCAGCGTTCCTTCATATGTTCCGAACACCAGCACTCGATATCCCTTTTTCGCATACTCCTGAATCTCCTCCTGATATGTATCATAATCATCTCTGAGGACGAATTCCGGAGCCCCCAGTACATGAGCCTCCTCTTCATAAGTAACACCACTGTACTTTGTTGCAGAGGTAAATGCAGTCACAGAAACTGCTTTTTTTCCGGTTCCCTCTTTAAAATACTCCTTCAGTGCCTCCATCGTACTGTTGTCGCTGCTCATAGCCGCAGCAAAATCTCCCAGCATCTTCGACAGTTCCGGCATGGTATCTTTTTTGTATTCTGAAGTCGGAACCAGTTCCTGTACGCTCATGGAATTCTCCGTAATCGTTCCGGTCTTATCCACGCACAGAACATTAATACGCGCAAGCGTCTCTATACTTTTCATATCATGAAGCAGAACCTTTTGCCTTGCAAGCTTCATCGAACTTACCGCAAGTGCCACACTTGCCAGCAGATATAAGCCCTCCGGGATCATACCGATCACCGCTGCGACCATGGATGTAATACTGCTGCGGAATTCTTCTCCGTTAAAGAAGAAGCTCTGTACGAACAGGATGATCCCTATCGGAATCAAGGCAATTCCAACCAGCTTAACCAGCTTGTCCAGAGAACGGATCATCTCTGACTGCTCTCCTTTCTGCATTGCTTTCGCTTCCAGTGTAAGCTTCGAGATATAAGAATCCACGCCGACCGCATCCAGTCTTGCATGACACTCTCCCGCTACGATAAAGCTTCCGGACATCAGATGATCCCCCGGCATTTTCGTGATCTCATCGGATTCACCGGTAAGCAGGGATTCATTCACCCGTACATTTCCCTCTACAACCTCTGCATCTGCACAGACCTGATTTCCCGCCTTAAATATTACGATATCATCCAGCACCAGCTCTTCCGAATCCACTCTTGACACCTTGCCGTTACGTACGACATTGGCATGTGGTGCATTCAGCATGTTCAGTTTTTCCAGAACATTCTTTGCTCTCACTTCCTGGACAATACCAATCAATGTATTAAAAATGATTACCGGTAAAAAGGTAAGATTACGAAAAGATCCTACCATACAAAGTAATACTGCCAGAACTGCAAATATCAGGTTGAAATAAGTAAATACATTCTGATGGATAATCTCCTTTGTCGTCTGTGCCGGCGGATCAACGGTTACATTCGTCCATCCGTCCTTTTTATGTTCCGCCACCTGACGACTGGTAAGTCCCTCTTTATAATCCGGCTGATATCTTGTTGTCGGATTCCGCTCTATCTCATAATCAAACGTCTCATCTGTTACGTTATATCTGCCTTTTCGTTTCATATCGTAACCTCCTCATATGTCTGAAAGATATTATACGCTCTTTCTCTTAAATAAAAAGGAACATTCTGTTAAATTTGTCTAACTTTTCCATGATTCATGTTCATATACATATTCCCGGTTCATTTCTGGATTCTCCTTTGACTTCCTGCCGCATATCTATTATAATTCCCTTTATATCTGAAAAAACAAAGTACACAGACAGGAGGTTTTTCTATGGATTTTAATCAGATTGCCATGATACAGAAAATAAAAAGCGGCATGGATCGTTTCCGTGCGAATCATCCAAAGTTTCCGCTGTTTCTAAACGCAGTATCCCAGAATGCACTTATGGAGGGTACTGTGATCGAGATTAATGTCACTACACCGGAAGGCAGGAACTACTGCACTAATGTAAAGCTTCAGGCCGATGACATGGAATTCCTGAA
>JAEDLC010000145.1 GCA_016295505.1 Dorea sp. | reverse complement strand
GGCCTCCGGACTTTCAGTCTGGAATTCTACATTCGCAGCCCGATGCCGGAGGCTTATGCTTTTTATTCCCTTATCGTTTCAGCACATGAATCCCGGACAATCGATCCAGTGCCTTATACAGTGTCTCATCCTGTTTTGCAAAATGAAACCGAATCAGATGATTGACCGGCTCCCGGAAGAAGCTGGAACCCGGAACGGCTCCCACGCCGACTTTCTTTGCCAGATCCACACAGAATTCTTCATCATTATCATACCCGAATTCCCCGATATCCACCAGCACGTAGTAAGCGCCCTGCGGTTCCGTACAGGTCAGTCCAATGTCTTTAAGTCCCCCGACAAATACTTCCTTCATATGCGTATATTTCTTCTGAAGCCATTCATAGTATTCATCACCAAACTGAAGGCCTGTGACAGCCGCTTCCATCAGCGGAGCCGCTGCACCCACCGTCAGAAAATCGTGAACCTTCTTCACTCTTTCGATCACTTCCGGACAGGCAATCACATATCCCAGCCGCCACCCGGTAATCGAATATGTTTTTGACAGAGAATTGCAGATGATCGTCCGCTCCCGCATACCCGGAAGCGTCGCCATGTATACGTGTTCATACGGCTTGTACAGAATATGCTCATATACCTCATCCGTGATTACAAAGAGATCATAACGAATGGCAAGCTCTGCAATCACAGACAATTCCTCTTTTGTAAATACCTTTCCACAAGGGTTGGAGGGATTGCACAGGATCAATGCCTTGACTCCCGGCTGCTTCATGGCATGCTCCAGTTCCTCCGCATCGAAACAGAATGTCGGTGGTTTCAGTGGAACATAGATTGGTTCAGCACCGCTTAAGATGGCATCCGCACCATAATTTTCATAAAATGGGGAAAACACCACCACCTTATCTCCCGGATTGCATACTGTCATCATTGCCGCCATCATCGCCTCTGTGCTTCCACAGGTCACCACGATCTCCCGATCCGGATCTACTTTCATTCCGGAAAAATGTTCCTGCTTCTTCGCAAGTGCCTCCCTGAAGTTCTGTGCTCCCCAGGTCAATGCATACTGATGCGGTCCTTCAGCAGCCACTTCTGCCAGCCGGTCTGTAATCTCTGTCGGCGGCTCAAAATCCGGAAAGCCCTGCGACAGATTGACTGCCCCGTATTCCAGTGATACTCTGGTCATCCGCCGGATCACGGAATCAGTAAATACTTCTGTTCGTTTTGATAATTCTGGCATAACGATCCTCCTGGTATATCTTCTATGATTCACAATATCTACGCGTCAGTTTCGTGATCCATTTTTCATTGATCGGAAGAAATATTCCCGCTACCGGTCCTACAAGACAGGCACAGACAATCGTTCCGATTCCGACAGACCCTCCCAACAGAAATCCGATCACTACAAATGTCACATCTACAATAATCCTGACAATGCTGAACTTCTTATGTAGCTTATCGCTGGCCACAACTGCCACCAGGTCATTCGGCCCTGTACCCGCATCTGACTTGATTACAATCGTCATACCAAATGCAAGAATCGCACAGGCCGTAGCCAGAAGAAGCAGATTCAGCCACAAAGGATGAGCTTCTACAAAGAAGACCTCCAGAATTCCATTGAAAAAGTCAATGATCGGCCCTCCACATATCATACAGAGAAGTGTCCCAATCTTTATGTATGAGCGGTCAACAACCAGCAGCACCAAAATAATCAGAAAGCAAATCACAATATGTACTCGCCCATGCGTCAAAACTTCCCAGTGCAGACAGCGTTCCAACGTACGGAAAACTCCCTGAACCAGCACATTAAATGGATCTGTCCCCAGATTAACAAGTAGAAATAAAGTTACACCAAAATGCGCAATTACAAGTCCCACCAATAATATCACGACTCGTAAGCCTATTTCCTTCAGATTACGTTTCATTACATTTCTCCATTCTATCTGTATTTTCTCAACCGATTGTATCAATTATACCTTATACAAAGTATGAAAACAATAAAGGTTCTTAAAGTCCTGATATATATTTTAAGGGATGCAACTCATATGAGTCACATCCCTCTTGTATGTACTGTCTGTTTGTATCAGTTACTAGTCTGTAAGATCCTCTGTAATGGATTTCAAATTCATAAAGTTTCTCAGATAATCAGCTGTTCCTGTCTTTGCATCTGTACCAGAGAGATTGAATCCTCCGAATGGATGCTGAAGTACAACAGCAGCAGTTGACTTCCGATTGAAATACAGATTACCAACATGGAATGTCTTTTTCGCTTTTATCACATTTTCACGTGTCTCACTGTATACGGAGCCGGTCAGTGCATATTCTGTCTGATTTGCAACATCCAGAGCTTCATCAAAAGTATTGACCTTGATTACAGCAAGAACCGGTCCAAAGATCTCTTCATTCGCAATACGCGCCTCTCTTGTGATATCTCTTACAACAGTCGGATCAACAAAATATCCTGTCTCATCACTGTAGGTTCCACCATAGACAATGTTTCCTTCTTCTCTTGCTATCTCCACATAGCCCGTAATCTTATCGAAAGAAGCTTTATTGACAACCGGACCAATTGCACAGTTTTCCTGACCCGGTCCCTGACTTTCCTTTAACTTTTTCGTTTCTTCCACAACTGCTTCAACAAATGCATCGTATACATCGTCTAACACAATCGCACGTGAGCAAGCGGAGCATTTTTGTCCCTGGAACGTAAATGCAGAACTGACAACTCCCTGTGCGGCTTTCTGAATATTTGCAGAAGAATCAACGATAATTGCATTCTTTCCTCCCATCTCAGCAACAACTCTCTTCAGCCACTTCTGTCCGGGAGATACTTTTGCAGCGTGCTCATATATTCTGCATCCGACAGCTTTTGAACCTGTAAAATTGATAAATCTGGTCAATGGATGTTCAACCAGCAGATCGCCAATCTCAGATCCCTGTCCCGGAATATAGTTTACAACACCTGCCGGGATTCCGGCCTTTTCACATAACTCCTGCAGCTTATAGGCAACGATCGGTGTATCGGAAGATGGTTTTACACAGATTGTATTACCGGTAACTACCGCAGAAACAACCATACCGGCTGACAGAGAAACCGGGAAGTTCCATGGTGGAAGTGCCACACCCACACCAATCGGAATATAGATACATTTTGTATGTTCGTCCGTCGGAACAAGTTCTAAACCTTTATCCAGATTCTGAATATGCATTACATAGGAATTGATAAAGTCTAACTGTTCGCAAAGCTCGCCGTCGGCTTCGCCCCAGTTTTTTCCGCTCTCTAAAACGTTCCACGCATCGATATAGAACCGGTTTTCAATCAATAATGTAGCAAGTTTTCGAAGCGTACGGACACGTTCATCGACCGTCGTATGGCTCCACGCTGCAAATGCCTTATTCGCCGTATGAATTGCCTGATCAGCAAGCTCTGCTGTACATGCACACACTGAACCAAGCACTTCTTTATTTGCCGGATTATAAGATGTAATGGTCTGATTCGTTGTAATGCGCTCTCCTCCGATGACTAACGGATACACCGTACCCTTTTCACTTTCAATCTGACGAAAGGCGTCCATAATTTTTTTCTGATTTTCTTCTAAAGAAAAATCAACTTCTACAGCGTTTTTAAATCCTGTAAGCATACACATACTTCCTGATAAATTATATAATGTAATCGTCTTTTGACATCACTATTACCATTATATATGTAACTGTTACTGAAATAAAGTAGAATATCATTCAAAAGGCATATTTTTTTCTTCAATTTTGCAGGATTCTTCCCCCCCAAAATTCATTTCATAACAATTCCATGCGTGCTTCTCGTATATATTTCTCTTCTGTCCGAATAATCTCATATTCACTAAATGCAGAAAACCCCATATTGATCCCCTCTTTGCGATAGGTCATTGAACTCTGAATATTCTTTTTACCTGACATGTGAAATGCATGTGCTCCCGTATATGGCTGCAAAATTCGAATCGTCCGGGCATCCACTCCCGCTCCGACCTGTATGGTGATCTTCCCGTCTT
>JAEDLC010000144.1 GCA_016295505.1 Dorea sp. | reverse complement strand
ACCCCAGAGAAAAGCAGAGGTAAGCGAATAGCGTCGATGCGTTCTCTGGGGTACCGTTCTTTTACTTATCTTTTATCTCACTGTGCAGCTGCTGCAGGGACTTGACTTCTCCGTTTCCGTGTCCTTGCACGTAACGTATTCCTTTTGCAGTTGCTCTTGCGGCAGCGATGGTAGTCATATAAGGCACTTTTGCCTTGATCGCAGCCTTTCTCAGATAGCTGTCATCGTGAATACTGTCTTTTCCGACCGGAGAGTTGATGATCAGGTCGATCTTTCCGTTGGTAATCAGATCCAGAATATTCGGACGGCCTTCATACAGTTTTTTCACTCTTTCAGCTTCGATTCCCGCCTCCCGGATGAGCTTGTAAGTGTTATCTGTTGCCAGAATGCGGAATCCTGCATTGGCGAAGTCCTGAGCGACCTCTATCACTTCAGCTTTGTCTTTGCGGTTTACTGAGATCAGAACAGTGCCGCCAAGAGGCAGTTTGGACTGTGTTGCTTCCTGGGCTTTATAGAATGCTTCTCCATAAGTGGTGGCAAGACCAAGCACTTCTCCTGTAGAGCGCATTTCTGGTCCGAGGATCGGGTCTACTTCCTGGAACATGTTGAATGGGAATACCGCTTCTTTTACTCCGAAGTAAGGAATAGACTGTTCCTTTAAGTTCGCAACCGGAGATGGACGTCCGGTCAGTTCGGAGGTAATGATGTCGGTTGCCAGTGGTACCATGCGGATGTTGCAGACCTTGGATACCAGCGGAACGGTACGGGATGCACGTGGATTTGCCTCCAGTACATATACCTTTCCATTTTCAATTGCGTACTGCATGTTCATCAGACCTTTGACATGCATTTCTTCCGCAATCTTACGAGTATATTCTTTAATCGTCTTTACGTTTTCCTCGGAAATGTGTACGGATGGAATAATGCATGCAGAGTCTCCGGAGTGTACACCGGCAAGCTCAATGTGTTCCATGACTGCAGGGACAAATGCATGTTCTCCGTCGCTGATGGCGTCAGCTTCGCATTCCAGAGCATGATTCAGAAAACGGTCGATCAGGATCGGACGGTCCGGAGTAACACCGACTGCAGCTTTCATGTAACCCTCCATGCTTTCATCGTCATAGACAACTTCCATGCCGCGTCCGCCAAGTACGTAAGAAGGACGTACCATAACCGGGTAACCGATCTCTTTTGCGATGGCAAGTGCATCCTCTACGGTAGTTGCCATTCCTGATTCAGGCATCGGGATCTCCAGTTTTTCCATCATCTCACGGAACAGGTCACGGTCCTCTGCGAGGTCAATGACAGACGGAGAGGTTCCAAGGATCTTTACTCCGTTTTTCTCAAGCTCGGATGCAAGGTTCAGAGGTGTCTGACCGCCGAACTGTGCGATGACGCCGACCGGCTGCTCTTTCTTATAGATGCTTAAGACATCCTCCAGAGTCAGTGGCTCGAAGTAGAGCTTATCAGAAGTATCATAGTCTGTGGAAACTGTTTCCGGATTACAGTTTACAATAATGGTTTCAAATCCTAATTTTTTCAATGCCAGGGATGCATGTACACAGCAGTAGTCAAATTCGATACCCTGACCGATACGGTTCGGTCCACCACCGAGGATCATGATCTTTGGTTTGTCGGATACAGGGTTCTTATCTTTGGCATTGTAGGTGGAGTAGTAATAAGCACTGTCGGGAGTTCCGCTTACATGAACGCCTTCCCAGGCTTCCTCGACACCGAGCTCAATACGGCGATTGCGGACGTCATCTTCAGGTACTTCCAGGATCATGCTCAGATATTTGTCGGAAAATCCATCTTTTTTCGCCTGAATCAGAAGCTCATCAGCAGGAAGCGTTCCTTTGGAGGCTGCGATAGCTTCTTCTTCTGCCACCAGCTCTTTCATCTGTTCAAGAAACCAGGTCTTTACTTTGGTCAGTTCGTAGATCTCCTCAATAGAAGCACCTTTTCTCAGGGCTTCATACATGATAAAATGACGATCACTGGATGGAGTGATCAGCATCTGTAGAAGCTGATCCTTTGTTTTATTGTGGTAGTTCTTAGCGTAACCAAGTCCGTAGCGCCCGGTTTCCAGACTTCGGATCGCTTTCTGGAATGCTTCCTTGTATGTCTTTCCAATGCTCATGACTTCGCCGACTGCGCGCATCTGTGTACCAAGCTTGTCTTCTACGCCTTTGAATTTTTCAAATGCCCAGCGGGCAAATTTGATTACAACATAGTCTCCGTCCGGAACATATTTGTCCAGAGTGCCGTATTTTCCACATGGAATGTCTTTCAGTGTCAGACCGGTTGCAAGCATGGCAGATACCAGAGCAATCGGGAAACCGGTAGCTTTGGATGCCAGTGCGGAAGAACGGGAAGTTCTCGGGTTGATCTCAATTACGACGATACGGTCAGATACCGGATCGTGTGCAAACTGGACATTGGTTCCGCCGATGACCTGTACGGATTCTACGATACGGTAAGCCTGTTCCTGCAGACGCTTCTGGCATTCTTCAGATATGGTCAGCATTGGAGCAGAGCAGAAGGAATCACCGGTGTGCACCCCAAGAGGATCGATATTTTCAATAAAACATACGGTGATCATGTTATTTTCAGCGTCGCGAACAACTTCCAGTTCCAGTTCTTCCCAGCCTAATATGGATTCTTCGACCAGTACCTGTCCGACGAGAGATGCCTGAAGCCCTCTTGCACAGACTGTTTTGAGCTCCTCTTTGTTGTAGACAAGTCCGCCTCCTGCGCCGCCCATCGTATATGCCGGGCGCAGAACAACCGGGTAACCAAGATCATCTGCAATTGCAAGTGCTTCCTCAACGCTGTAGGCAACCTCGCTTCGTGCCATCTCGATACCGAGAGCGTTCATGGATTTTTTGAATTCGATACGGTCTTCGCCGCGTTCAATAGCATCTACCTGTACACCGATGACCTGTACATGGTATTTGTCAAGTATCCCCTCTTTGGCAAGTTCCGCACAAAGATTCAGACCGGACTGGCCGCCGAGATTCGGAAGAAGAGCATCTGGTCTTTCTTTGGCAATGATCTGTTCCAGACGTTCAACATTCAGTGGTTCAATGTAGGTAACATCAGCGGTTTCAGGATCCGTCATGATGGTGGCCGGATTGGAGTTGACCAGCACGATCTCATAGCCAAGCTTTTTTAAAGCTTTGCATGCCTGGGTACCGGAATAATCAAATTCACATGCCTGACCAATGATGATAGGTCCGGACCCGATAATCAGTACTTTATGGATATCTGTTCTCTTTGGCATAAAAACCTCCTAGTATATGACATATTTTCTACGGTTCATTATATAGGATAATGGGGAGATAGAAAAGTAGAAATACAAAAATTTTTGTATGGTCATTTTGAATGGCAGAAATCTGATGGGAATGCTTGGATATTGAGAAGAAATGTGTTAAAATTACAATTAAATGTAGTTAATTCAATTGATTTTGGAAAGAATGCTGTTGTGAGGTGACAATTTATGAAAGTATCAACAAAAGGTCGGTATGCCCTGCGAATTATGATTGATCTTGCAGAACACGAGAATGGAGAATATATTCGTCTGAAAGATATTTCTGCAAGGCAGGGGATTACGTTAAAATATATGGAGCAGATCATGCCTCTTCTTACGAAAGCGGGCTATGTCCGAAGTTATCGGGGAAATAACGGGGGCTATATGCTGGCGAAGGCTGCCGGTGAATATACGGCAGGTGATATTATCCGTACGACAGAGGGAAGTCTTGCTCCGATCGCATGTCTGGATGATCAGCCAAACCGGTGCGACAGAAAGGAACAGTGTGCAACTCTCACATTCTGGGAGGGACTGTGGGATGTGATAAACGAATATGTTGACAGTGTGACCCTGGAAGATCTGATAAAGCAGCATCGGGCGATGCCTGGGTATGAAGAAACGTAATCTGTAATAGCATAGATGGTAATAAGAAAAACAGAAGTATCTGGAATAGGTACTTCTGTTTTTTATGTAACAGGATGCAATCTTTTAAATAAGCAGCTGGCG
>JAEDLC010000143.1 GCA_016295505.1 Dorea sp. | reverse complement strand
TATTATTGGAAAGGCACATAGTTCCGAAGCCTCCGGGAAAGAACATATGCCAGTGCAATCTTTACCAGATCCGGGATGATAAACGGAATCACACACCATCCAAGAACGGTTCCAAGTCCCACTGCACCTGTATCTCTGGCATATATGATCATGAACCATATGGTTCCCAGCGCATAACACACGATTAGCCCGACAATCATAGAAAGAATCTGAACTACCGGTTTTTTGCCCCATAATGTTTCCATTCCCCACATAACCAGTGCAGAAAACAGAAATCCTATGATATATCCTCCGGTTGAACTTAACAGAACTCCGATTCCACCACTGAATCCGGCGAAAACAGGCACTCCGATTGCTCCGAGAATAATATAGATCAATACCGCAAATGTTCCTCTTTTTCCACCCAGTATACCAACAGCCATAAACACGCCAAATGTCTGCAAGGTAAATGGTACCGCCATCGGAATGGATATCCATGAACATATCGCCATAAGCACCGCAAAGATTGCAATATATACCATGTCGTAAGTTTTATTTCTGGTTGCTTCAACAGAACTCATAATTACTCCTCCTGATTATGTAATAATTTTAGCACGACAATAATTTAACATGCCTTTGTTCTATTGTCAACCTCTTGCTTTTTGAAGTTTACATTTTGCCGCTATTAAATGTGACAGACAGGTAGTACATATAGTCATTTTCCGTACCTGCCATCTCATTCTCAATGTCCTCAACAGGAGTTACATGTAATTCATCATTATCATAAATCAGCACAACAAGTCCTTGATTCGTGTTTTTAGAAATATTAATATTTCTTTCTATCTCTGAAGCAGATCTTCCATAATATTCTCTTTCATTTACACCTTCCAATATCCGGAATTCTGTAGCATATTTTGCTTCTCCGTCTGCAACAACTACCTTTACTTTAAACTGATCAAATTCAGGAACAATCGCTATCATTCCCTCCTGCTGTGCTTCGCTTTCTATAGAAGTGCTAAGGATTTCTTCCTTACTGACAATCCTTCCGTTCTCGTACACACAAAGGGACATTGTCATACTCTTGTAAGACCCATCCGTCGTATAACGATACATATACGCACCATCTACTCCGGACAGTACTTCTGCTGTTTTCATCTCCGTGCTGTCTTTCGCTATCGGAGCAATATAATTGTTTCTAAAGTATCCATTCATATATGAAACACAAAACAATGCACCACTTCCAAATACGACGACACAGAGGAGTATCACAATAACCCTCTGCAGCTTTTTTCTCCTGGCGTTTCCATCTGCACTGATCTGGATCAGGTTTTCTTCCGACTGCCTTATCACATTTTCCTGCGTCAGATCTTCCCCTGCAATGAACTCATTCAACGAAATTCCGAGAATATCACATAGTTCTATATACACCGAAACATCCGGCAGACATATCCCCCGCTCCCATTTCGAAACCGACTTATCGCTCATTCCCAGTTTTTCTGCTAATTGTGCCTGCGTTAATCCAAGAGACTTTCTTTTTGATGCGATATATTTTCCAATCTTCATAAGATCCATAACACAGCCTCCTCTCTCACAGGTACAGCATACGCACTATTTCCGCCACACAACACCCCTTCAAAGTAGAATCTTCTATTCCGGTGCTTTTTCTGACAATTCAACAGCCATCCGTTCAATGACTTCACGCATTTCCAGATTCTGTATATATTTTTCCGGTATCCCGTCATATCCGAGATACGCGCCAAGAATATTTCCGGTAATCGCTCCCGTCGAATCACTGTCTCCCTTATGATTCACCGAGGCACATATTGCCGCATCAAAATCCTGCTCATGCTTTAAAGCGCAGTAAACCGCGATCGCCAATGCTTCTTCTCCAACCCATCCTTCTCCCAGCTCATGAATGGCATCCAGATCAGACATCTCTGTTTTTGACAGATGAACCGCTCTTCGCATCAGCGTTTCGAACACCTGGTTAAAGCCTTCAAAGTCCGGATATAACCCCGGAACGACATCAATCATATCTTCCACTGCCTCCAGCAGGGACATATCCGGGTTATGACAGATTCTCTGAATGATGTGAACCAGCCCCGCAGCTGGCAAAAATCCCAGCGGATGCCCATGGGTAATCGCTGCCGCTCCTGCTCCCATACTGTCTATCTCTTCTATCGAAAGTCTCTCTGTTGTATAGAATAAGCCAATCGGTGCAACTCTCATGACACCGCCGCATCCTTTACTGTTGTTCACCGGTTCATAGATGCCTCCCATCTCTTTCCCTTTAAGTGCGTTCAGACAGGTAATTCCCGGCGCACGCCTCGCATGCATTTCCGGAATCTCATACAGCCAGGTCTTTGGTTTTATATTGCCTCTTTCCTGCGTCATCAGCCATTCTCTACATGCCTGATACTGTCCGCATATAAACGATGTATAATCTTCCGGATGATCCGCAAGCAGAATTCCCGCTGCAGTAAAAAGTGTCATCTGCGTATCATCGGATATCTTTGCTTCTCCGTCTATCAGACTATATTCTCTGATGCCGGCCTCTCCATATACATTAGATATCTGCTTTTCTCCCCAGAATTCAACCGCATATCCCAGCGCATCTCCTGCTGCCCCACCGATCAGACATCCCAGAATCTTCTGCTCTGCTTTCATACTCTTTTCTCCTCCTGTTATTCTTCCATCCATTCAATGTAATCTGCTTCACACGCAAATAACTGATAACTTCCATCTACATATCCCATATAACCGTTTTCTGTATTATATCCTTTCATTTACGACCTCTCCTTTGCCTGATTCTGAGTGATTTCCCTTTATCTAAGCAATAGGATAAGCCATCAGGTGTCTTATAAAAAGGACACCAGGTTTACTGTCTTGACATAAACAGTGATACAATCCCAACGATAAGCAGGACCGGAAATGCGAGGTAAATCAGTCCGCCAACTACCATTACGATCAGAATTACCGGCAGCAGCACGATCGTTAATAAAAATCTGGATATTCCCCAGGCCGCCTTAATCCCAAAGAAAAACAATTTTCCAAATACCCATATCATACAGATTGCAAATAATAATGTTAACATATCTTTTCTCCTTCCCACCGGACATTCTCGTCCGGCACAGTCTATCTGATTTTTTATTTTTCCTTTTCCAGTCGAAAATATGACTTATCTCTGATTCCTATTCTTTTGCTGAACTGCGGATTCTTTTCCATCTTTTCCATCATCCGGATCAGCTGCATTCTTTTTCTAATATCCATATCTCCACCGTCCTCCTGCTTTTGCTTGTCGGATCGCCATACTTCCAGTATAATAACATGTATATTATAAATACACGCCTGATAAACAGAGTTAACACCGTGTATTTCTCTGTTTTTTGAGAAATAAAGAGGAGACGATTATGGGAAAACAGTCAACAAGAAAAAATAAAAATATCTATCAGCTATGCCGGGAAGAGCAGGGACTTACCCGAGAAAAAGCCAGTGAAAAGATGACCGGCGTCTCTGCTTCCAGAATTGAAAAAATCGAATATGATCTGCAGGATCCCACCCCTTATGATGTGATCCAGATGGCAGACTGTTATAAGCGTCCGGATCTGTGTAATTACTACTGTTCTCACCGGTGTGCCATCGGAGCACGCTATGTACCGGAAGTTGAAGTTGCAGAATTATCCAATATCATCCTTGAAACCATTGCCAGTCTCAACGACATCAATCCTCTTACCAACCGTCTGATCCAGATTGCCCGGGATGGAAAGATTACCGATGATGAGATCCGTGACTTTGCATTTATCAGCAGGAAGCTGGATGAAGTATCTCTGGCAATTGATTCTCTGAACCTGTGGATTGATAAAACAGCCAGCGAAAATAACATCAACATCGATCTTCTGAATGCCGAAAAAGAGAAGCTCTCCGCCGGTACCGGGTTTAATAGCTCTTCAACATAGTGGAGACAAATCCGCCACCAAACATATCCCAGAGCCCTGTTTCCGGCATCAATTGCTTCTATATTGCTATTACTAAAACACAGAACGAAAGGCTCTGCATGCCACCCCTCTGTGTGTCAGGCCTACCCAACTCGCGA
>JAEDLC010000028.1 GCA_016295505.1 Dorea sp. | reverse complement strand
CGAGTAAAATGGAAAATAGAAAAGTATATCTGAATGAACATACGAATTTATTACAGCTGGAGGAGCATATGTATCCATTGGTTGATGTGGATACACCAAACGTATTCCGGAATCTTTTTCATTACGATGAGATTCCGAAAATAGCATTTAATGATCGAATTGTACCGCATCACATGCCGGATGAAATATGGATCACGGATACGACATTCCGGGATGGACAGCAGTCACGGGCACCATACAGTACAGAGCAGATTGTAAAAATATATGATTATTTTCATCGTCTTGGAGGCCCGAATGGAAAGATCCGTCAGTGTGAATTTTTCCTGTATAGCAAAAAAGACCGGGATGCAGTATACAAATGTATGGAAAAGGATTATAAATTTCCGGAGATTACTAGCTGGATCCGTGCGAGTAAAAAAGACTTCGATCTGGTAAAAGAGATTGGAATGAAGGAAACGGGTGTGCTGGTCAGCTGTTCGGATTATCACATTTTTTATAAATTAAAAATGACGCGACGTCAGGCAATGGAACACTATCTGTCAATTGTCAGAGAGTGTCTCGAGACTGGAATCAGTCCGAGATGTCATCTGGAAGATATTACAAGATCCGATATCTATGGATTTGTGATTCCGTTCTGTCTGGAACTGATGAGACTGATGGATGAATATAAAATTCCTGTGAAAGTGCGAGTATGTGATACAATGGGTTATGGTGTAAACTATCCGGGTGCAGTGATCCCGAGATCCATTCCGGGAATCATCTACGGAATCCGGGTACATGCGGGAGTACCGAGCGAATTGATTGAATTCCACGGACACAATGATTTTTATAAAGCAGTAAGCAACTCTTCAACTGCGTGGCTGTATGGAGCGAGTGGTGTGAACTGTTCTCTTTTCGGAATCGGAGAGCGCACCGGCAATACTCCATTGGAGGCAATGGTATTTGAGTATGCACAGCTTCGCGGTACGCTGGATGGTATGGATACACGTGTGATCACGGAACTGTCAGAATATTATGAGAAAGAGATTGGATATGAGATCCCGTCAAGGACTCCTTTTGTCGGTAAGAATTTTAATGTTACAAGAGCGGGAATTCATGCGGATGGACTGTTGAAGAATGAAGAGATCTACAATATCTTTGATACAGGCAAGTTTCTGAATCGTCCGCCGCTTGTTGCAGTATCCAATACTTCCGGACTTGCAGGAATCGCACACTGGATTAATTCCTACTTCAGCCTTCCGGAAGAAAAACAGGTGGATAAAAACTCAGAACTTGTAAGCTGTGTAAAAGACTGGGTAGATCAGGAATATGAAGATGGACGAGTTACCGTTTTGACAGACGAAGAACTATTACAGGTGATTGAAGAAAATTGTAAGAAACTGGGAATCAGTCTGGTCAGATAGAGGTGAGAATATGGAGGAATATCGTGACGGATCTTTACGGGGAAAGGTTTTTCAACGATTAAGAGAAGATATTTTAAATGGAGTTTATCAGGAACACGAAGAATTAAGAGAGATTACGATCGGAGAGGAGCTTGGCGTGAGCAGGACTCCGGTCAGAGAAGCACTAAGGCAGCTTGAGCTGGAAGGACTTGTTACGATCATCCCGAATAAGGGGGCTTACGTAACAGGCATCACTACGAAAGATGTGGAAGATATCTATAAGATTCGTTCCCAGCTGGAGGGATTATGTGCAAGATGGGCTACAAAAAACATTACAGATGAGCAGATAGAAGAACTGGAGGAGATCATACTCCTGTCGGAATATCATTTGCATAAAAAAAAGAATGGACAGGCGGAACAGGTGTCAGAGATGGATGGAAAGTTCCATAAGATCTTGTATGAAGCGTCCGATAGTCGTATACTGGAACATGTGTTAAAAGATTTTCACAAGTATGTACAGATGGCAAGGACGATGTCGGTAGAAGCACCGACGCGTGCTCAGCGATCTATTGAAGAACATCGCGAAATATTAAATGCGATCAGAGCAAAGGATGCAGATCTGGCTGAAAAGCTTGCAAATCAGCATATCATCAATGTTATGAAAAATCTGCATCTGAATGAAATATAGAACTATAAAACCTACGGAAACAGCGACAAAGATTCAAACAGGAGGAAGATGTAAAGATGGCAAAAATTAAGATGACAACACCTATTGTGGAGATGGACGGAGATGAGATGACCAGAATTCTCTGGAAAATGATTAAAGAAAATCTGCTGGAACCATTTGTTGAACTGAATACAGAATACTATGATCTGGGTCTTGAATGCCGTAATGAGACGAATGATCAGGTTACTGTTGATGCGGCAAATGCGACAAAGAAGTATAAAGTTGCCGTAAAATGTGCAACGATCACTCCAAATGCAGCACGTATGACAGAATATAATCTGAAAGAGATGTGGAAGAGTCCGAATGGTACGATCCGTGCGATTCTGGATGGAACGGTATTTCGTGCGCCGATCGTGGTAAAAGGCATTGAACCATGTGTGAAAAACTGGAAGAAACCAATTACGATTGCAAGACACGCGTATGGTGACGTTTATAAAAACACAGAAATGAAGATTCCAGGACCCGGGAAGGTTGAGCTTGTATATACGGCAGAAGATGGAACAGAGACAAGAGAACTGGTACATAACTATGCAGGAGCCGGTG
Organism: Dorea sp.; assembly: GCA_016295505.1. Taxonomy (GTDB): domain Bacteria; phylum Bacillota; class Clostridia; order Lachnospirales; family Lachnospiraceae; genus Dorea_A. The sequence goes on along the minus strand of JAEDLC010000028.1, from coordinate 16,505 downwards.
TGGCACAGGGAATACATAATCTGTGCGGTTCCATTGAAAGCTTTGCAAGAAGCTGTTTTAACTATGCGCTGGATACCAGACAGGATCTTTGGTTCGCTACAAAGGATACAATCTCTAAAAAATATGATCATACATTTAAAGATATCTTCCAGGAGATCTATGATGCAGAATATGCTGAAAAGTTCGAAAAGGCAGGTATCGTATACTTTTACACACTGATTGATGATGCGGTAGCCCGTGTCATGAAGTCCGAAGGCGGATATATCTGGGCCTGCAAGAACTATGACGGAGATGTTATGAGTGATATGGTGTCTTCTGCATTTGGTTCACTTGCCATGATGACTTCTGTACTGGTATCACCGGAAGGATATTATGAGTATGAAGCTGCACATGGAACGGTACAGCGCCATTATTATAAGCATCTGAAAGGTGAAGAGACATCAACCAATTCTGTTGCAACGATCTTTGCATGGACAGGTGCGCTGAGAAAACGTGGCGAGCTCGATGGCAATCAGGAATTGATGGAATTTGCCGATAAACTTGAAAAGGCAACGATTGACACGATTGAAGAAGGAAAGATGACAAAAGATCTGGCACTGATTACGACGCTGGAGAATCCAACTGTATTGAACAGTGAGAACTTCATCAAAGCAATTGCGGAAAAATTGCAGTAAATTATGAAATAAACATAATTTGTTATACTGGTTCCCATGAAAGGAGTCGTGTGGTATGAAAAGTAATTGTGAGTCCTGTGCACATTATGAATATGATGAAGATTATGAATGTTACGTCTGTCAGATGGATCTGGATGAGGACGAGCTATATCGGTTTGTGACAAATACATATCGGGATTGTCCGTATTACAGTTATGGAGACGAGTATACGGTGGTCAGGCATCAGATGTAAATTTCAGGGAGCGTTGCTTGTACATGAAAAACCAGGATATCATATTCGGAAAGGTGATATCCTGGTTTTTATAATGTTTCCTTTATTTATTCTGCAAGTTCTTCCCACTTTTCATATAATTCTGCAAGTTCTTCTGCGATAGAAGCTTTTTCCTTTGCCAGTTCCTGACATTTTACTGAATTCGTAAAGATCTCTTCCTGCATCATTAATTCATCGATTTCGGCATCGCGTTCTTCGAGATCAGAGATGCGGTCTTCCGTCTTTTTCAGTTCATTTTTTCGTTTTCGCTCCCGTGCCTGAGCTTCTTTTTGTTCCTGCCAGCTGAGTTTGGAATCTGTGATGGAATTCGTGGAAGATTTTGCTGCGGAAGAAGCGGCCTTTACACTTCCGGGAATTGGAGCCGAAGCAGTGCTGCCGGCATAGATGGCTGTCAGTTCTTCTTTTTTCTCCAGATAATAATCATAATTACCAATATAATTGACAAATGTCTGGTTTACCAGATCCAGGATCCTTGTTGCGGTCTGATTAATAAAATATCGGTCATGAGAGACATACAATACAGTTCCGGTGTAATCATTTAATGCCTTTTCCAGTATTTCCTTAGATGTGATGTCCAGGTGGTTGGTTGGCTCATCAAGGATCAGGAAGTTTGCTTCGGACAGCATCAGTTTCGCCAGTGAAACACGTCCGCGCTCCCCGCCGCTCAGAGAACTGATCTGTTTGAAGACGTCCTCTCCGGTAAAGAGAAATGCTGCAAGAACATTGCGGATCTGGGTGTTTGTCAGTGTCGGATAGTCATCCGATATCTCATCGAAGATGGTTTTTTCCATATGAAGGACGTGATGTTCCTGGTCATAGTATCCGATTTTTACATTCGTTCCAAGCGAGAAGGTTCCGCTGTCAGCTGAAACTACCTGATTCAGGATTTTCAATAATGTGGTTTTGCCGGTTCCGTTGTCGCCAATGATTGCAACATGTTCTCCGCGTTTTATTTCGAAGCTGATGTCAGAGAATAAGGTCTGCCCCGGAAATGATTTGCTTAAGTGTTCTACCGTAAGTACATCGTTTCCGCTGACACAGGAAGGCTCCAGTGTCAGATGAATCTCCGTATTCAGCTCCTGGGGCTTCTCTACAGGCTTCATCTTTTCCAGCATTTTTTCGCGACTTTCTGCACGTTTAATGGATTTTTCACGGTTGAAAGAACGAAGTTTTTCGATGACAGCCTCCTGGTGTCTGATTTCCTGCTGCTGGTTCAGATATTCTTTCAGGCGCGCTTCCCGAAGTTTCTTTTTCTTGTCGGCGTAATCGCTGTAATTGCCCTGATAGGTCATCAAAGATCCCTGCTCGATTTCCAGTACCTTTGTGACAACTCTGTTCAGAAAGTACCGGTCATGGGAGACGATCAGAACAGCCCCCGGATAGTTGAGAAGATAAGTCTCAAGCCATGAGATGGAATTCAGATCCAGGTGGTTGGTAGGCTCATCCAGCAGGAGAATATCCGGTTTTGTGAGGAGCAGCTTTCCAAGAGATACGCGTGTTTTCTGTCCGCCGGAAAGTGTGTCAACCGGCTTGGAGAAATCGTTTTCTGTAAAGCCAAGACCCTTAAGAACGCCCGTAATTTCACTTTCATAGGCATATCCGTTGGCGCGTTCGAAAGCGGCAGTCAGGCGGTTGTAAGTGTTCAGACGTGCTTCCAGTTCCGCACCGGAGAGATGTTTTAATTCCAGTTCGATAGAACGAATCTGTTGTTCCATGGAGATGATCTCTGACTTGGCAAGCTTCACTTCCTCATAGATGGTATTGCCGCTTTGCATCTGCTGGTGCTGTGCGAGATAGCCGAGAGTCTTTCCTTTTGTGAGAATGACAGTTCCGCCGTCAGAAGGCAGTTCTCCGACGACCATCTTCAGGAGAGTAGACTTTCCGGCGCCGTTTGGTCCGACCAGTGCAGCCTTTTCATGATCCTCTATGTGAAATGATCCATCGGCGACAATTACGTTTTCACCGAAGGATTTATTGATTCCGTGACATGCTAATATCATGGTATTTCCTCCTTTGCATACGATATAATTATAACGGAAATGGTGTAAATTACAACTATTGTTTGACATTAATCTTCCGATTTTATATAATATCTTTAGACTATAACAGGAAGGTGAATACATTGGAAGGAAGAGAGATATCGCAGGCGGTAATACGAAGGTTGCCAAGGTATTACAGATATTTGGGAGAACTTTTAGAAAATGGAGTAGAACGAATCTCTTCAAATGATCTCAGTAAACGAATGAAAGTGACTGCATCACAGATTCGTCAGGATCTTAATAATTTCGGGGGATTTGGTCAACAGGGATATGGATATAATGTAAAGTATCTGTATACCGAGATTGGTAAGATTCTCGGACTTGAAGAAGATCACAATATTATTATTATCGGAGCAGGTAATCTGGGGCAGGCACTGGCCAACTATGCAGCATTTGAAAAACGTGGTTTTATATTAAAGGGAATCTTTGATGTGAATCCACGGTTGGAGGGTGTGGCAATCCGGGGCGTTCCGGTACGTATGATGGATGATCTGAAGTCTTTTGTACAGAATAATAATATAGATATTGCTGTTCTTACGATTCCAAAAGAAAAGGCAATTGAGGTTGCGAATATGCTGGTTGAAAACGGGGTACGTGCGATCTGGAATTTTGCACATACAGACCTGAATCTTCCAGAGAATATCATCGTGGAAAATGTGCATTTATCTGAAAGTCTTATGCAGTTATCCTATAATATAAGCCGTTATAACGAAGAACACAAAAAATAAAGATGATGTAGACGTGTAAGGTCCGGCATGTGCAGACATGCCTGTTCTTACACGTTCTTTGATATGGGGGTGAGACAATGCGATATCTGGTGGATGGCAGTCAGATGAAGGCTGCAGATCAGTATACGATCCAGACAATAGGTACTCCGTCCCTTGTATTGATGGAGCGGGCTGCCAGATGCTGTGTGCAGGTAATGACAGACAGATATCTGGATCTGTCCAGAGCCTGTGTTGTATGTGGCTCCGGGAATAATGGCGGAGATGGTCTGGCAATTGCGAGAATCCTTACCAGGATGGGATATCCGGCTACCGCCTGTTTTATTGGCAATAAGGAGCATTGTACAGAAGAGACAAAAGAACAGATGCGTCTCCTTAAGGAAGCCGGAGGCAAGATTATATATGGATACGAAGAGGCAAAATACAGCGTACTGATCGATGCGATCTTCGGTGTGGGACTGAGCAGAAAGATTGAGGGGAACTATCGTGAGATCATCGATCAGATGAATCGTTCGACGGGAATAAAGGTTGCAGTCGATATTCCGTCCGGAATCTCTTCCGGGAATGGTGCGGTGTTGGGAATCGCATTTCATGCAGATATTACGGTTACTTTTCAGCTTGAAAAGCTGGGACTTCAGATGTATCCGGGACGGGAATACGCCGGAGAGATCTATCCTGTTGACATAGGAATCTGCACAGACAGGATTAGCGATGACATATCTGTGGCATATACGTATGATAGAAGAGAATATAGCCGTCTGCTGCCGGTCAGAAAGGCGGATTCACATAAAGGAACATATGGAAAGCTTCTGGTAATTGCCGGAAGCAGGGGAATGTCAGGAGCAGCATATCTGAATGCCAAAGCAGCGTATCGGGCCGGAGCAGGACTGGTGCAGATCTATACTCCGGAGGAGAATCGTGTGATTCTTCAGACTCTGCTGCCGGAAGCAATTATTACTGCCTACGAGTCCTTTGAAGAAGAAAAACTGTGTTCGCTTCTTGCGTGGGCCGATACCGTATGTATCGGATCCGGGCTCGGAACGAACGACTTGTCGAAGAAGATCCTACAGACAACACTGAAAAATATAAAGGTACCGTGTGTGATTGATGCGGATGGACTGAATCTGTTATCAGAGAATATGGAAGCACTGAAGCAGGTATCGGACGGAGAGATCGTGCTGACTCCTCATATGAAGGAGATGGAACGATTGTCCGGCAAAATGGTATCAGAGATCCGGGAACACCGGACAGCTGTTCTGAGAGAATTCACGGAACAATATCCGGCAGTCGTAGCGTTGAAAGATTCCAGAACGATGGTTGCATCTTCAGGATCCCGCATATATGTGAATCTGTCCGGCAATTGTGCAATGGCAAAAGCCGGATCAGGAGATGTACTTGCGGGGGTGATCGCAGGTCTGATGGCACAGAACGTATCCGGATATGATGCAGCAGTTCTGGGAGTCTATCTGCACGGCTGCTGCGGAGATTATGCCCGAAAGATCATGGGAAGCTATAGCGTTATGGCAGAAGATCTTATTGAGAATTTAAGCAAAGTATTCATAGATCAGGAGGAGTTGGCTTATGAAGAAGTATAGCAGAGTTATGGCGAGGGTCGATTTAGATGCAGTTGAATATAATATAGAGATGATGAAAAACAATATTAGAGAGGGTGTTCAGATCATGGCCGTCATTAAGATGGACGGATATGGACACGGAGCTGCACAGATTGCAAAAGTGCTGGATCCAAAAGAGTATATCTGGGGCTTTGCGGCAGCAACGCTTGACGAAGCTGTTTACCTGAAGAGCACAGGAATCAGAAAGCCGATACTTGTTCTTGGCTGTATCTTTCCGGATCAGTGGGAAGACATGATTGAGAATGAGATTCGCATGACAATATTTACAAGGGAGATGGCTGAAGAAGTATCCGAACTTGCACAGCGTATGGGAAGAAAAGTATATGTCCATATGAAGCTGGATACGGGAATGGGACGTCTGGGCTTTCAGATCACAGAAGAAAATGCAGACATCATTGCTGCCATCAGCAATCTTCCAAATCTGGTCATGGAAGGAATGTTTACACATTTTTCCAAAGCGGATGAAACGGATAAGACGTATACACATGAACAGATCAATCAGTATCTGTGGATGAAAAGGGCGTTGGAAGAAAGAAATGTTGTATTTTCTTATTATCACTGCTCCAACAGTGCAGGTATCATTGATATGAAGGAAGCTAATCTGAATCTGGTACGTGCAGGTATATCGACATACGGAATGTATCCGTCGGATGAAGTGGAAAAAGAAAATGTTCCTCTTAAGCCTGCAATGGAGCTGATCAGTCATGTGGCCTTTGTAAAGTGGGTAGAAGAAGGAAGAAGGATCAGTTACGGAGGAACATATGTGACAGCTCATCCGACGAAAGTTGCCACGATTCCGGTTGGATATGGAGATGGATATCCCCGCAGCCTGTCCAACCAGGGATATGTTCTGATCCATGGACAGAAAGCACCGATTCTCGGAAGAGTATGTATGGATCAGTTCATGGTTGATGTAACGGGTATAGATGATGTGAAATTCGGTGACAAAGTGACGTTGATCGGGAAAGACGGGGATGAGGTCCTTCCGGTAGAAACCCTGAGCGATCTTTCGGGAAGATTTAATTATGAATTTGTATGTAATCTTGGAAAGAGAATTCCGAGAGAATATATCCGGCATGGAGAAATCGTGGAACAGGTAGATTATTTCCTCTGATTCTGCAGGTTCCTGCATTTTGAAGAATACATCCGAAAAAGATGGAGATACTTATGTTATCAAGTAAAATCGGAGTGTGAATGAAAAGTGCAGGTAAGGCGTGGAGATATTTATTATGCAGATCTTAGTCCGGTTGTCGGATCCGAACAGGGAGGCATTCGTCCGGTACTGATCATACAGAATGATATGGGCAACCGTCACAGCCCGACTGTGATCTGTGCGGCGATTACTTCCAGGATGAATAAGGCAAAATTGCCGACACACATTGAGATAGATGCAAGGAAATATCAGATTGTGAAGAATTCTGTGATTCTGCTGGAACAGATTCGGACAATAGATAAACAACGGCTGAAGGATCTGGTATGCCATTTGGATAAAGAGATAATGAACAAAGTAGATGAGGCTCTGAAAGTCAGTTTAGAGCTTCATACATAGAAAAGGAGTTTGAGGATAGTAAATTATGATAGAAGGAAGTTTGTTTGGCAGAATGAAACAGATATTCCAGCTGGAAGATGAGATGGATGAGGAAACTCAGAAAGAAGCCGCAGAGCTGATTCGCAACATTTTCCGGTATATGGATAAAGATGCAAAGGATATCATGACGCATCGGAAAAACATTGTTGCAATCGATGGAAATGAGACGCTTGAAGATGCTCTCCGGTTTATTCTGGAGGAGAATTATTCCAGATTTCCAATCTATGAAGAAGATATAGATGAAATCACCGGAATCATACATCTGAGAGAAGCAACAGCCTGTTATCTGGATGAGAACAATCGGAAAAAACGGGTAAAGGATCTGAAAGAATATATAAGACCGGTTACATATATCCCTGAAACGAAAAGTATAGATACGCTTTTTAAAGAGATGCAGGCGAAAAAAAATCATATGGTGATCGTGCTGGATGAATATGGGCAGACTTCGGGACTCGTAGCGATGGAAGATATTCTGGAAGAAATCGTAGGAAACATTCTGGATGAGCATGACGAAGAAGAGGAGATGATATCACGCCAGGCAGACGGAAGCTATCTTGTGAATGGGATGACAGATCTGGAAGATCTGGAAGATCTTATGCCGCTGCAGTTTGAAAAGGAAGAGTTTGAGACTCTGAATGGCTTCCTGATCGATCAGCTTGACAGAATTCCATCAGAAGATGAGCATTGTGAGGTTGATTATCAGGGATATCGATTTACGATTCTTCTGGTGGACAATAATACAATACAGAGAGTTAAGATTGAAAAACGTCCGGAAGCGTGATAGAATAAAAAAAGTGCGAAAATAGAGATAAAGAGAGGGTTAAAAAATGTCAGGACATTCAAAATTTGCCAATATTAAACATAAGAAAGAAAAAAATGATGCTGCAAAGGGAAAGATCTTTACAAAGATCGGAAAAGAAATTGCAGTTGCGGTTAAAGAGGGCGGAAGTACAGATCCTGCAAATAACAGTAAACTGCGCGATGTAATCGCAAAGGCAAAATCCAACAACATGCCGAATGATACGATTGAAAGAAATATCAAGCGTGCAGCAGGAGATGCAAACGCTGCCAATTATGAACATATTACATATGAGGGATATGGACCGAACGGAACGGCCATCATCGTTGAGACACTGACAGATAATAAGAATCGTACCGCTTCCAATGTAAAAAATGCGTTTACAAAAGGCAGTGGTAATGTAGGTACTCCGGGATGCGTTTCATTTATGTTTGACAAAAAAGGTCAGATCGTGATCGATAAAGAAGAGTATGAGGGAGACGCAGATGAGCTGATGATGCAGGTACTGGATGCAGGTGCAGAGGATTTTGTGGAGGAAGAAGACAGTTATGAGATTCTGACGGATCCTGATGATTTCAGTACGGTGCGTCTTGCGATAGAAGAAGCCGGAATCCCGATGGCTTCTGCAGAAGTAACAATGATACCTCAGACATATGTGGAACTTACGGATCCAAAGGATATTGCCAATATTCAGAAGACGCTGGATATGCTGGATGATGATGACGATGTACAGGATGTATATCATAACTGGGACGAATAATTTCTCTGTGATACAGGAGGAGAAAGATGGCAGAATGCAAGGCTGAGGCTGGATTGAAAAAGTTATTTGACGATTCGCTGGATCTGCTCAATATGTTCAAAAGAAAAACATATGCAGAAACATTTCAGATATTGTATCGTGGCAATCAGGAATGTCTGAATGTGCTGGCAGAAGCATGCAGCGAAGATGCGGATCGGGAAGAACTGGAAGCATACGCCAGAGTAATTCCCGAGTATGCGAAAGAGAAGCTGGATGGTATTTCTTCAAAGAGAAAGAAAGAACGTTTCTTTGCAGATTATAATATGACAATGGCAGTATATGTGATTCCGCTGGTGAATTACAGTGTTTTTCATAATAAAAGGGATCAGGGGAATCCATTGACAGTAAGGATGATAGAGATCTGGAATGAGCTGCCGGTTACAGGTTATACGCTCTCGGAATCATCGTATGATCTGATCCAGAGCGGTTTTAAAAACAGGCTCTGTTATATTACGACTGCGGTATGTTCCAGCCGCAATCAGCCGGATGACTGCTATGAACTGGAAACACTTCGCAGGTACCGGGATGATTATCTGGCGCAGACGGAATCGGGAAGACAACTGATAGAGGAGTATTATGATATTGCTCCCGGAATCGTAATGGCAGTAGGTATGCGTCCGGATGCACCGGAGATATATGAAGGGCTGTATAAGAATTATCTGCTTCCATGTATTCGGCTGATTGAGAAAGATAAAAAAGAAGAATGCAGGGAATTGTATATCGATATGGTTCAGGAATTACAAAAGAGATACTTTTATTCATAAGGAGAGGGAACATGAGCAATTATAAGATTGAAACAAAGTGTGTTCAGTCAGGATACACACCGAAAAACGGAGAGCCAAGATCTCTCCCGATCTATCAGAGTACAACATTCAAATATGATTCAAGTGATCAGATGGGACGACTGTTTGATCTGGAAGACAGTGGTTACTTCTATACCCGTCTTCAGAATCCGACCAATGATGCAGTGGCAGCAAAGATCTGCGATATGGAGGGCGGAGTTGCAGCAATGCTGACTTCTTCTGGACAGGCAGCAAGTTTCTATGCGATCATGAATATTGCACAGCAGGGGGATCATATCGTGTGTGTTTCTGCAATATATGGAGGAACTTATAATCTGTATGCCCACACGATCAAAAAAATGGGAGTAGACGCTACGTTTGTTGATCCGGACTGTACAGAAGAGGAATTAAACGCAGCATTTCAGGAGAATACCAAGGCAATGTTCGGAGAGACAATCTCGAATCCATCCCTTGCTGTTCTGGATTTTGAAAAGTTTGCAAAAGTTGCACATGCACACGGAGTTCCGTTTATTGTAGATAATACTTTTGCAACACCGATCAACTGCCGTCCGTTTGAGTGGGGAGCAGATATCGTGACACATTCTACAACAAAGTATATGGACGGACACGCATCAGCGGTAGGTGGAGCGATCGTTGACAGTGGGAACTTTGACTGGGAAGCATATGCAGATAAATTCCCGGGACTGACAACACCGGATGAGACCTATCATGGAATCGTGTATACACAGCGATTTGGCAAAGGCGCTTACATAACAAAGGCAACTTCCCAGTTAATGAGAGATCTGGGGTCCATACAGTCTCCTCAGAATGCATTTCTTTTGAATCTGGGTCTGGAATCTCTGCATCTTCGTATGGAAAGACACTGTGAAAATGCACTGGCTGCAGCGCAGTATCTCCAGAACCATGAAAAGATTGCATGGGTAAATTGTCCGTCACTTCCAGGTGACAGATATTATGATCTTGCAAAGAAATATATGCCAAATGGAACCTGCGGTGTTATTACATTTGGCGTAAAGGGCGGAAGAGATGCCTGTGTACGTATGATGGACAGCCTGAAGATGATCTCTATCGTAACTCATGTTGCAGATGCAAAAAGCTGTGTACTTCATCCGGCAAGTCATACACACCGCCAGATGAACGATCAGGAGCTTCTGGAAGCAGGAGTACAGCCGGATCTGATCAGATTCAGTGTTGGAATTGAACATATTGATGATATTATTGCAGACCTCAAGCAGGCTCTGGAACAGGTATAAAAATGTCTGGATACCTCCATACTAATTGAAAAAGTATGGAGGTATTTTTAGGATGCAGAGCAATAATACAGATTCACGGGAAAGAACGCAGAATGAAGAAGAAAAGACGGAGCAGATCCGGGAAACAGGAAGTCTGAATCTGGAAGAAGGGAAAGAAAAACACAGAATCAAATTACTGACGATCGTTGGTGAAATTGAAGGTCATGAAGCAGTGTCCGGAAATACAAAATCAACAAAATATGAACATCTTCTTCCTATGCTTGCGGAAGTCGAAGACAGCGAAGAGATTGATGGAATACTGATACTTCTCAATACACTGGGAGGTGATGTAGAGGCCGGACTTTCCATTGCGGAGATGATCGCATCACTTAGTAAGCCGACCGTATCACTGGTGCTGGGCGGCAGTCATTCTATCGGAGGGCCGCTGGCCGTCTCCGCACAATATTCCTTTATTGTTCCGAGTGGTACGATGATCATACATCCGGTTCGGTCTAACGGAATGTTTATCGGAGTTCCACAGAGTCTGCATAATATGATACGGACTCAGGATCGCATTACGAAGTTTCTGGCGGATCACTCGCATATGAAAAAAGAGAGAATTGAGGAACTGATGCTGAATCCTACGGAACTTGTAAAAGATGTGGGAACACTTCTGGAGGGAGAAGAGGCGGTAAAAGAGGGTCTGATCGATGAGGTGGGAGGATTAAGCAGTGCATTGCATAAATTGCACGAAATGATTGATATATGGATACAGAAAAAGAGTGAAAATGTGTAATGACAGCTTATTGAAAAAATGGTATACTATTAGATAGTATCGCCATAAATAAGGGGGAGATTACATGGCTGGAAAGTCAAAAAAGCGTAAAACTGCGCGAAAGGCGAAAAATAAAACTACGCAGTCAAGTTTTGTAAGAGATGAGATCATTGTCTGGGTGACACTTGCAGTCAGTATTCTGATATTGATCAGTAATTTTGGAATTGGCGGGTTCGTAGGGGAGACGATCTCGGAAATTCTTCTGAAAATATTTGGATGGATTGCATATGCTGTGCCTTTCCTTTTATTTGGAATGGTTGCATTTCTTATATCGAATAAAGAAAATGGGATTGCATATATGAAGGTTGCTGCAGGTCTGATATTTACCGTATCAGCAGGGATGCTTCTTCATCTGATCAATGAACTGGGGGGACTCATTGGTGAGAAACTGACATCTGTACTGGTACCGGCGATCGGAACCGCAGGAACATATGTTGTAACGATTATACTGATGATTATCTGTATGGTTCTCATCACAGGAAAGTCTGCACTTAAGGGTGTCAGGACTGGAAGTGAAAAAGCCTATGACAGGGCCAGAGAAGACGCAAGAAAACGGCGTGAACATGCAGAAGAAAAGAAAAAACAGAAAGAAGAAAGAATAAAGGAAGAAACCGGACGAACCTCTGATGACAGAGAGGGAAAGGGAAGAAAGAGAAGCGACAGACATGTAGAGGGCGTGTCGTTTGATACTACGATTGCTAAAAAATCTCCGGAAGTAAAGGAACTTCCTGTTGATCCTAAGGAAGCAAGGGGCCCTGAAAAACCAGATTTTGTGATTAATCGTGCGGAGCCTTATGAAGAGGGTGAAGTCGAGACGGGGGCACAGGAAGATGTGTCCGGAATGCCGGAAGATGATGTGTCAGATGTTCCAAAGAAAAAAAGCAGAATGAGCGAAGAAGGAATTGCAGGAGAGGTTGCGAATGTTGCAGCAAGTGTTGCAGCAGAAGCGGCAAAACCGAAAAAACCATATAAATTCCCTCCGATATCTCTGTTAAAACGGGGAAAAAGGACTGCCGGAGAATCAGATGCTCATTTACGGGAAACCGCGATGAAGCTTCAGCAGACACTGCAGAACTTTGGTGTAAATGTAACAATTACGAATGTCAGCTGTGGACCATCTGTGACACGATATGAGCTTCAGCCGGAGATGGGAGTAAAAGTAAGCAAGATTGTCGGGCTTGCAGATGATATCAAACTGAACCTTGCGGCTGCGGATATTCGGATCGAGGCACCGATCCCCGGAAAAGCGGCTGTCGGGATTGAAGTGCCGAATAAAGAAAATACTGCAGTCAGACTCAGAGATCTTCTGGAAACGAACGAATTTAAAAACAGTACTTCGAAGGTCGCTTTTGCAGTCGGAAAGGATATTGCAGGCAACACTGTCATTGCAGATATTGCAAAGATGCCGCATCTTCTGATCGCAGGAGCAACAGGTTCCGGAAAATCGGTCTGCATCAATACCCTGATCATGAGCATATTGTATAAGGCGAGGCCGGAGGAAGTAAAATTGCTCATGATCGATCCGAAAGTAGTAGAATTAAGTGTATATAATGGAATTCCACACCTTATGATCCCGGTTGTCACAGATCCGAAGAAAGCTGCAGGTGCACTGAACTGGGCAGTTGCAGAGATGACAAGAAGATATAAGGAATTTGCCGACAACCAGGTGCGTGATATGAAGGGATATAATGAGAAGATCAGAGGTATGCAGGATGAAAACGGAGATCCGTTAAAACCGATGCCACAGATCGTGGTTATCGTAGATGAGCTTGCAGATCTGATGATGGTTGCACACGGAGAAGTGGAAGAGGCAATCTGCCGTCTGGCACAGCTTGCCAGAGCAGCGGGAATCCATCTGGTTCTTGCGACTCAGAGACCGTCTGTAGATGTTATTACGGGTCTGATCAAGGCAAATATGCCATCACGTATTGCATTTTCTGTATCATCAGGAGTCGATTCCAGAACCATCATTGATATGAATGGCGCAGAAAAACTTCTCGGTAAGGGAGATATGCTCTTTTATCCGGCCGGTTATCAGAAGCCTGCACGCGTGCAGGGATCTTTTGTGACGGATTCTGAAGTACAGGAGGTCGTTGACTACCTGATAAAGCAAAATGGAGATGCTACATATAATGATGAAGTGGTGCAGCAAGTAAATACGTGTCAGAGTGGAGGTCTTACTTCTGCTTCGGCCTCAGAAGATGATGGAAGAGATGTATATTTTACAGAAGCCGGAAGACTGATCATTGAAAAAGAGAAAGCATCGATCGGAATGCTTCAGAGAGCGTTCAAGATAGGATTTAACAGAGCGGCTAGGATTATGGATCAGCTGTTTGAGGCGGGAGTTGTCGGACCGGAAGAGGGTACAAAACCAAGAAAAGTACTGATGACTTCTGAAGAATTTGAACAGTATACGAATCAGCAATCAGGCAGGAGGAACTCGGAAGATGAAATGTAGGTACTGTGGACGCATAATACCTGAGGGAAAATTATATTGCAGCCATTGCGGAAAAGAAGTCTGTATTGTTCCTGACTACAATCCGCTGGACGATATGCTGACGGCGCAGATCAAGGGCGCTATCACCGGAGATAACAGTTACGATGCGGAAGAAATCTATGATTCCATCAGAAATACCGGTGATTTCCATAAAAATGACAACAGGAGAACAACCGGAAGAACTACTTCCAGAACAACTGGCAGGACTGCCACCAGGACAACCGGCAGACAGATGTCCGAACGGGAAAGACGAAGAAGACAGGCAGAGCGTAGAAAAGCGATCAGACGCAGAAAAAGAAAGCGTGCTCTTCTGATTATTGGCGGTCTGCTTCTGATCATCCTGATTGTAGGGATTGCAGCATATCAGACTTCCTATATTGGAATGATCAATAAAGGAAATAAAAATCTGAATAATAAAGACTATAACCTTGCAGAATCTTATTTTGAAAAGGCATTATCCAAGGATGAAAAAAGAGCGGATGCATATATCGGACTGTCAAAGGTATATCTTGCGCAGAAGAATGAAGATAAGGCAGAAAGCGTTTTCCTGAATGCAATCGATAAGCAGAAAGATAATGTTGATCTGTATGATGCATGTATTCAATATTACATGGACACGGATCAGAAAGAGGAGATTCCGCTTCTCCTTGAAGATGCCAAGGACAGTGTAGTTGATGCATTATCGGAATATGTGATCAGCAAACCAAAATTCAGCCTTGATTCAGAAGAGGTATATGATGATGTACAGGAACTGACACTGACTGCAAAGGAAGGTTATACGATCTATTACACGACAGATGAGAAGGATCCGACTACGAACAGTGAAAAGTATTCTTCTCCGATCCAGATAAAAGAGGGAGAAACAGTCATCATTGCAATTGCAGTCAACAAGGATGGAATTCCAAGTCTTCCGTCAAAGAAGACATATACCGTGGAGCTTCCTGTTGAAGACGCTCCGGCAGTTTCACCTTCCACAGGACAATATGAATCTGCGATGCAGATTGAGATAAAAGTTCCGGACGGATACGAAGCATATTATACAATGGACAAGAGTGATCCGACAACTGCGTCAACCAAGTATACCGGCCCGATTCCAATGCCGGAAGGAGAGACAATATTTAAAGCAATTCTTGTCAATGCAAAGGGACGCACCAGTGATATCACAACAAGAAATTACGTATATAATAGTGGTAATTAGTGGAAGGCTACTGTAATAAGCAGTAGCCTTTTTTGTATTTAAAAAAATACAATTTTCTTCGGGATATATATTGCGTTAATAATTTAACGGAGTTATAATATTGACAAACATTTAACAAAACATCATTTTAAAAAGGAGAGATTGTACAATGGCAAGATTTACTTTACCAAGAGATGTGTATCACGGAAAAGGATGCCTGGAGGAGCTGAAGAATTTAAAAGGAAAAAAGGCAATCCTTGTTGTCGGCGGTGGTTCTATGAAGCGTCAGGGATTTCTGGACCGGGCTGTTGATTATCTGAAGGAAGGCGGAATGGAAGTTGAATTGTTCGAAGGTGTAGAACCAGATCCATCTGTTGAGACTGTTATGAAAGGTGCAGAAGCAATGCGCGCATTTGAACCGGACTGGATCGTTGCAATGGGTGGAGGATCTCCAATTGACGCTGCAAAAGCAATGTGGGCGTTCTATGAATATCCGGATACCACATTTGAAGATCTGTGTATTCCGTTTAATTTCCCGGAATTAAGACAGAAAGCAAGATTTGCGGCAATTCCTTCTACATCCGGAACTGCAACAGAAGTGACCGCATTTTCAGTTATCACAAACTATCAGACAGGTGTAAAATATCCGCTTGCTGACTTTAATATCACACCGGATGTTGCCATTGTAGATCCTGATCTTGTCATGGGTCTTCCTGCAAAACAGGTTGCCTATACGGGTATGGATGCACTTACACACGCGATTGAGGCTTATGTATCTACATTAAATTGTCCATTTACAGATCCACTGGCACTGCAGGCAATTGAAATGGTACTTGATTATCTTCCGGCTTCTTATAATGGCAATATGGAAGCCAGAGAGCAGATGCATTATGCACAGTGTCTGGCAGGAATGGCATTCTCCAATGCACTGCTTGGTATCGTACATTCTATGGCACATAAGACAGGAGCGGCATTCTCTACCGGACATATTCCTCATGGATGTGCCAATGCAATCTACCTTCCATATGTAATCAAATACAATGCAAAGGATCCGGTTGCCGCATCACGTTATGCTGAGATTGCACGCAGAATGGGACTTGCAGGAACGTCAGAAAAAGCTTTGATCAACAGTCTGTGTGAGAAGATCGATGAATTCAATGTAAAATTAAATATTCCAAAAACATTGAAAGACTTTGGTATTAATGAAGACGAGTTCAAAGAAAAACTTGATAAGATCGCAGAACTGGCAGTTGGTGATGCATGTACAGGATCCAATCCAAGAACAATTGATCCGGAGGCAATGGCAAAATTATTTACATGTACTTATTACGGAACAGAGGTTGATTTCTAGAGGATTCAGATATGAAAAAAAGCAGGTGTTTCATGGCATCTGCTTTTTTGTGAAATCTTTTTTAGAAAAAATTTTCAATAT
>JAEDLC010000142.1 GCA_016295505.1 Dorea sp. | reverse complement strand
TATCGGGATAATCTGCATTCTATTTGGGCAGGACAGGAATTGTACAGACCGGGAAATTCAAAGGAAGAATTCTATAATATCCTGCAGAAAAACATGCAGCCGGTCTATGATTCGGCCAGACGGCAGGGATATGAAATCTGGAATTATTGATAATACACGTTGATCAGATATGTAAAGGCAGGTGAGACAGAATGATTAAAATACGCTGCGTGGTAGAACGCATTACATATCAGAACCCTGAAAATGGATATTCTGTCTTAAAGTGCGCCGTGAAGAATTATAATGACCTGGTGACAGTTGTTGGTAATCTTGTGGATGCCAATGTTGGCTCTGTGCTTCTGATTGATGGCAATTGGAAAGTAGATGTAAAGTATGGCAGACAGTTCCTGGCGGAGAGCTGGGAAGAGACCATGCCTGCAACTGTTTTTGGTATTGAGAAATATCTTGGTTCCGGCCTGATCAAAGGCGTGGGTCCGAAGTTCGCAAAAAAGATTGTGCAGCAGTTCGGTACGGATACTCTGGAGATTATCGAGACGGATGTGCAGCGGCTCCTGGAGGTTCCCGGAATTGGAAAGAAGCGTGTCGATAAGATTGCTGAAAGCTGGGAGCGACAGAAGGAAATCAAGAATGTTATGCTTTTTCTCCAGGACCATGGAGTCAGTACTGCATTTGCTGCAAAGATTTATCGCCAGTATGGCAATGAGAGTATTCCTAAAGTAAAGGAAAATCCATTCCGCCTGGCAGATGACATCTGGGGAATTGGATTTAAGACTGCCGATAGTATTGCTATGAAACTTGGCATCGAGAAGGAAGCATTTATCCGTCTGCGCAGTGGTATCATGTATACCTTAAGTGAACTGGCGGATGAAGGCCATGTCTATGCAGAAAGGGAACAGCTGATTAAGAAAGCATCGGAGCTTTTGGATGCAGAGGACACCAGCATCATTATGACCATGGATCAGATGCTGAAGGATGAAGAACTGATCCGGGAGAACTTCATGGTTCCTCAATTCTCACCCGGTGAAATTGTTCCGGAAGATGCTGCAAAAGAGATTAAAAAAGAATGCATTTACCTGCCGCCGTTTTACTTCGCGGAGATTGGTGTTGCGAATAAATTAAAGAATCTTGCCGCAGAGCCGGCAGCAGACAGACTCTGGATCTCTCTTATGAAAGCAAGACAGGATACCGGCAATCCGAAATTGTCTGTCAACGTGGATAAGATCCAGAAAACTGTAAATATGAAATATGATGAGGTGCAGGCGGAGGCGATTCGCCGGGCTGCAACAGCAAAAGTTCTGGTACTTACAGGTGGTCCCGGTACCGGAAAGACCACTACTACACAGGGAATCATCGCAGCTTATCGCGCCTTTGGACTGAAAATATTGCTGGCAGCACCTACAGGGCGAGCTGCCAAAAGAATGACAGAAGCTACCGGTCTGGAAGCAAAGACCATCCACCGACTTCTGGAATTCAAACCGCTGGAAGGCTATCAGAAGAATGAAGAAACTCCGTTAGAGGGAGACGTTCTGATCGTGGATGAGTGTTCCATGATCGATATTGTCCTGATGAATTCACTGATGAAAGCAATACCACCTCAAATGAGATTAATCCTGGTTGGTGATATTGATCAGCTCCCATCGGTAGGTGCAGGAAATGTACTGCGAGATATTATCGACAGCGAAGTATTTCCGGTTCTGCGATTGACCAGAATCTTCCGTCAGGCTCAGACCAGCCGAATCATTATGAACGCACATAAGATCAATACAGGACAGCTGCCGGATACTTCCAATGGAATGAATACGGATTTCTTCTTTATGACACAGGAAGATTCCGAAGAAGCTGCACAGAAGATTGTGGAACTGGTTCATAAAAAGCTTCCGGCTTATTATCGGACACCCGCAAGTCAAATCCAGGTGCTGACACCGATGCAAAGAGGTGTGGCAGGTGCTGCCAATCTGAACATGGCACTGCAGGAGGCCCTGAATCCACAGGGTGAAGGTCTTCGCAGAAGTGGATTTGTTTATCGGCCGAACGATAAGGTCATGCAGATCAAAAATAACTATGATAAGGAAGTATTCAATGGTGATATCGGCATGATTGAATCTGTGGATATGCAGGAGCGCACACTTCTGGTGAATTTTGATGGACGCAACATAGAATATGATGCTACCGAGCTGGATGAACTGGTGCATGCCTACGCAACCACTATTCATAAGGCTCAGGGATCAGAGTATCCGATTGTAGTCATGCCGGTGCTGATGAACCATTACGTGATGCTGCAGAGAAATCTGATATATACCGGCATTACCCGAGCAAAGAAGATCCTGGTTATGGTCGGTACGAAAAAGGCTCTCTCCTATGCTGTGAGAAATGTGACTGTTACCAGAAGAAATACTCTTCTGAAGGAACGTCTGGCAGGCGAACTTCAGGCAAAAAAATCAGCAAAAGTTTATGCCCCTGAGTCTGGTAATCAGTCGGCCGGCATACAGATGGTGGCTGAAGGAAAAGCTTCTTATGGATTGAATACAGATGTAACACGCAAATAGATAGAATGCGGAAGAAAATACAAAAAGTGTTGAGGAAGATCTTTTACGAAGATACAATGACATTTGATGAAGAAATAAAAGATATTCTGCAGGATTGGGAGGATGATTTTTGATGAAGAACGTGAACTTCTGGATGAAGAACCGGATCGTTTTCTTAGACTTCCAACGAAATATGATATCCGTGAATATGATATCATGGCAAATTTCATTGAAGAATTGCCCGAAGGGAAACTACAGGACAGCTTAGCAAGATTAATCCGAGGCCGAGGTGCATTCGGCAGATTCAAAGATGGCATTCGCAGAGCTGGTATCGAGCAGCAATGGTACGATTATCAGGCAGCAGAATATCGCAGAATAGCAATCCGCTGGTGTCGGGATGAAGACATGCAGTATGAGGAACAGGAGCCGGAAGTGAGGAGAGTTTGAAAATGAAGGAACAGTTTCCAGAGAAAATATCATTCCAGGGTGTTATTCTTTCTGTTCAGCCACGATCCAATGTATGGAGATATCGACTGGACAACCGCACACACTCTCTCACCGGATACAATCTGTTTCTCACCGGGATTGCCAATGGAGTTGAGGGCGATTTTTCGATTGCTATCTCCGAAAAACAACAGGAAAAGCTCCGAGGACGTATTGGTGATGAAATCAAAGGAACAGCTTGGACAAAGAAATATCCAGAATGGGAATATGCTGACTACTATCGAGCAGGCGCACTTAAAAAGCTTCATGAAGCTGAAGTAAATGACGCGGCGGTAGCTGAGCCATGGATTGGTGATAATCCTGCCCTTTCTGTATATGACTGGCGTGGATGCCGAATGCTTGATAAGAGTCGCTGGAAAGGTAAGTGTTTTACCTGCATCTGGGCAGCTATGGCTAATGTGACCATTGAATATAACTGGGGTGTCAGTCAGAAATACCGATTCGAAAGTTTTTGTTATGGACCGAAGAATTGCTCCCTGTATAAAATGGGAAGGCCACGCGCAGTACCTTATATAGGGTGTGGAAGTTCCTATGATGAAGGTTGGCTGGATGAGATATGCACAGAGAATCGTGGGGATGAGGATTAAGTTCTAAAGAAATTTAGAAAGAGCTGTTATACCCTTGATAAATTGAACAAATATGGGTATATGGGTATAACAAGTTTGGGAGGCGTTACTCATGAGTCAAGAAGAACTAATGAATGCAATTGCTGAGATTGAACGGGAAATTGCCATGTTGCCCAATGATGGATATCTTTTTGGCAATGAAGAAATATATAATCCATGGTCCGTCATTAATTATGTTTCGAAAAAAGATATTCCACAGGCCTATTGGGTAAATACAGGAAAGAATGAAATTCTTGCAGATGTGCTTCAGGCTGCCACAGAGAAAATAAAAGGTCAATTGTATGATTTGCTTCAGGGAGAGTGTGTAATCACCAGAATAGATCAGAATGTGGTATACAGAGCCCTTGCGGAGAATCCCGATAACAGCTTCAGCCTTTTACTGGTTACCGGATATTTAAAAACACCGAAGAAAGAGCTGCAACCAGATGGATCATATCTGTGTGAGGAATCAGTAGGGAACGAACAGCAGTGGCGGAGGCCAATCATTGGTTGGTCTCCGCCTCACTTTTCGGGTTGTGCCTGTTCCTGGACTCTGTGCATCAGGAGTGCGCCAATTCATACAGCTTCCGGATGTCCTCCGGCAGGCCATCCGGTATCATAGTACTGAGGCGTTCCTCATTGCCAT
>JAEDLC010000141.1 GCA_016295505.1 Dorea sp. | reverse complement strand
GGAAAAGCTGCTGGACAGTCAGCTTGCATCCTCTGATACGGATAATAACGGCAAAAAGAAAAAGAAATAAGGCGATGCCTTATTTCTTTTTTATTTATATACATATTCTATTGTTCATCTTCACTGTTCTTGTTGATTCGTGCGAATACCATGTCATATCCGTCATTTCCATAATTCAGAGAACGATTTACCCTGCTGATGGTTGCTGTCGAAGCACCGGTCTTCTCTGCAATTTCAAGATAAGTCTTATGCTCTCTTAACATCTTTGCTACTTCGAATCTCTGTGATAATGAGAGCAACTCATTAATTGTACAGATATCCTCAAAAAATGTATAACATTCTTCTTTATTTTCCAGACTAAGTATGGCACTAAAAAGATAATCTACTGCCTCAGTCCTGATTTTTTTACTCATACCACTATCTCCTTTTGTAACAAAATCATTACTGTTACATTTTAACACAGTAAATTTGCAAAGTCTATAGTTTTTTGCCATGTTTTACCGAGGCCTTTAATCTTTCCATGGTTACATTGGCAACCAGTTCTTCCGGAAACTCACATTCTTCCAGGGCTTTGTAACAATACTCATAACCGGCAACATCCACATCTACATGTGCATCACTTCCGAGAACGATCATTGCTCCCTGCGCCTTACATTCCCGAAGCATTTCCTGACAGTTTTCCCATGTGTTTTTTCGAAATCCATCCGGGCGAAGCGAAGAATTATTCACTTCCAGAAGTGTGCCTGTTTCTTTTGCCTTTTTCACAAGCAGTTTCATATCCACGGGAAGTCTGCCGTCATCCGGATGGCCAATGATGTCAATATAATCAGCCTCCATTGCATTCAGATAAGCCTTCGTAATCTTTTCTTTTGTCTTTTCCCCGCTATAACAGGGCAGATGAATGCTGGCAATGATTAGATCCAGCTCTCCTGAAAGCCTTGCCGGAAGATCCACCTCTCCCTCTTCGTTCAGAATATTCAGCTCTGCTCCCATCAGAAGTTCTACTCCGTACCGCTGTCTCGGCACGATATGCAGATTCTGAAAATAATACAGATGGCAGCTTCCCGGCATACCAGGCGCATGCTCTGTGATCGCCAGCCCTTTCAGTCCTTTCTCAGCCGCTGTCCGCGCCATCTCACAGATCGTACTGTATGCATGACCGCTGACAAGTGTATGTGTATGTGTGTCAATCTCGATGTTCATATTCTGTCCTTCTTCCTATTCCTGCTCAGTTCTAAACCCACGGAAACATTATACAGTATAAATTCTGCTTTTTCTACACATTTTATTCCTGAACGGAGGTGATAAGATTGAAAAAAAAGAATTCCGACATCATTGAAGACTTTGATTATCTTTCCAACGCAGCTTCTTCCCAGGACTGTACCGGACTGATCCCTGCAAACCCGGTCTCTGATGCAGAACTCGAATCCTATGAAGATCTGTATCATTTTCTGCCACCGCGCGGACACGTTTCCACCGTCCATCCGGGAAACAAATACAGCCAGAAGGCAGATCCTTCAGACCTTTCGCACAAACACCGGTAATCACGATATTTTTCTTGACATCCACCCTTATCATGGATACTCTAAATATGGATTATAATTATTGATATGTATGAGAGGTGGAATCCATGAAAAAAATACTAATGATAGCGACCGGAGGCACCATCGCCTCCAAAGAAGGTTCTCTTGGGCTGACACCGGTTGTAACCGGGGAAGAACTGGCTGCCAGCGTACCGGGAATCAGGAATCTGTGCAGTCTGGAAGTTCTCCAGCTGATGAACATCGACAGTACCAATATGCGGCCAAGGCAATGGCTTCAGATCCGTGACTGTATTATGGAGCACTATGACGCATATGATGGATTTGTCATTCTCCATGGTACAGATACCATGGCATATACAGCTGCCGCACTCTCCTATCTGATTCAGGACAGTATAAAACCCATCGTACTGACAGGTTCTCAAAAGCCGATGGCCAATCCCTATACGGACGCCAAGATCAATCTGTACCAGAGCATTCTCTATGCGTCAGACGATGCATCCTGTAATGTCTGCATTGTATTCAACGGAAAAGCTGTGGCAGGAACCCGCGGCCGCAAGCAGCGCACCCACAGTTTTGATGCATTTGAAAGCATGAATTTTCCGGAACTTGCGGTCATCCGTGACAACCGGATTATCCGATATTACTCAGAGACTCTTCCGGCTCCGGAAGATCTTAAGACCTACAGTCAGCTCAATGACCGTGTCTTTGTATTGAAGCTGACGCCTGAAGTCAAGGCTGATATTTTTGAACTGCTGAGCAGTCACTATGATGCAATCATTCTGGAAACTTTTGGAATCGGCGGCATACCGGAATACGATGATTCATTCGAGAAAGCAATCTTTTCCTGGGTAGATTCCGGAAAGACCATTGCCGTCACTACCCAGGTTCCGGAAGAAGGATGCGACCTTGCAGTCTATCAGGTCGGCAAAAAATACAGCGACCATCCCGGCATCCTGCAGGCAGGCGATATGACAACCGAATCCATCGTTGCAAAGCTCATGTGGGTACTTGGACAGACCGATCAGCAGGATATTATCGAACAGCTTTTCTACAAAGAGATCAATCACGACCGGGTATAGTCTCCCTGTTCCACTGCCTGTTCAGCTTTTTCTTTTTATAAAAATAGTACGGGATCAAAAACAGCGCGGTAGCCGCCCATGCCAGTGGATAACTGATGATGATCGTTGAGATATCCTTATGGATCGGCGTCATAATAAGAATCCACGGCAGACGGACACCAATCACTCCGCCTGTAGTAATCAGCATCGGTACCATGACATCTCCGATTCCTCGAAGTGCACCGGTAAATATCTCTACAAATACATAGATAATATAACTTGGTGTAATGCGAATCAGAATGTATACGCCGATGTTGATTACATTTTCATCCGAAGTAAACATCACAAAAAGAGGTCTTGCAAATATAATCAGAATCAGCAGGATCCCTCCGCATATTCCCAGGCTCATTCCCAATGATACACGTACACTCTTATAGACTCTCTGAAGCTTTCCCGCTCCATAATTCTGTCCGGAAAATGTGGTGACCGCAATTCCAAACGCACCGCTTACCGCCCAGAAGATCAGATCCATCTTTCCAAATGCCGCCCAGGCAGCAGTCGTATCCGTTCCCAGTTCATTCACCGCGGTCTGAATGATAATATTCGTCAGTCCATACATACAGGAAAGCATTCCTCCGGGGAGCCCGATGCGAAGCTCCGACCCAAGGATCGGGCCGTCCAGACGTATTGCGCGAAGTTCCAGCCGAAGCGCATCATAATCTCTCATCAGAGAACGAGTCACCAGACAGGCACTGACACTCTGCGACAGAACTGTTGCAAGCGCTGCTCCCGCAATTCCCATATGAAGCACAACCACAAGAAGAATATCCAGCAGAATGTTGAGCACACAACAGACGATCAGATAATAAAGTGGTTTTTTCGAATCTCCGATTGCCCGCATAATTCCAGACCCCATATTATAGATCAATGTAAATATGATCCCCAGAAAATAGATTCGAAGATACAGGATCGAATCATTCATGATCTCTGACGGTGTCTTCATCACAGTCAGAAGCCATGGAGTCGCAAACCATCCAAGAAATGCAAGAACAAGACTTACAATTATCGAAAATGCATATGCTGTATGCAGTGCCCTGTGAAGTTTTTCTGTATTATTCGAGCCAAAAAACTGCGAAATTACAACCGTTGCACCGGAAGCAAGACCCGAAAAGATCATCACTACCTGATATGTAAGAACAGCCGATGAACCACCGACACTTGCCAGCGCCTCCTTCCCGATGAATCTTCCGACAATGATTGCATCCGCCGTATTATACAGCTGCTGAAACAAAGTTCCCACAACGATCGGAAAGAAAAAGATCAGCAATTGCTTCCAGATGATTCCTTCCGTGATCGGATTATTCACATTTATATTTTTTTGTTCTTCTTT
This sequence comes from Dorea sp., assembly GCA_016295505.1. Classification (GTDB taxonomy): domain Bacteria; phylum Bacillota; class Clostridia; order Lachnospirales; family Lachnospiraceae; genus Dorea_A. The sequence continues at coordinate 304 of JAEDLC010000141.1, read as the reverse complement.
TTTTGCAGCAGTATTCCCCAACATACCACACACATCCCCCAATCTATAGACATCTTCTTTTTCCATTGTAACATAGGTCTTATTTCTTTTTCATCATATTCCTCGTATCTTTTTCACCATATTTCTTTCCGGGAATATAATATACCGTTAAGTGTAATACAGATCAAAGCTGTCACTCTGGTCTGTACAGAAACATATCAAGGAGGACCTTATGAAAAAGAAAATGCTGTCCATACTTCTGACGACCGCTCTGCTGCTGGGAATACTCACTGCCTGCACTTCCACCGATACAGCAAAAGAAACT
>JAEDLC010000027.1 GCA_016295505.1 Dorea sp. | reverse complement strand
GTAAATGCGCGAAAATCGGGCGATTTTCCTCCGGATCATCTACAAAAGGAGCAATTGTCATGAGACCTTTTACACGCAGATGCGGAAAATCTGCAAGTTTATCCACAAAATCAATGACTTCTTCCGGCATGAGGCCGTATTTGCTTTCCTCTTTCGCAACATTTACCTCAATGAGGATATTTACCGTAACGTTACGTTTTTCAGCCTCTTTCTCAATTGTTTCCGCAAGTCGGACTGAATCAACGGAATGAATGAGATCAACCTTGTCAACAATGTATTTTACTTTATTGCGCTGCATATGCCCGATCATATGCCAGTGAATATCATCCGGAAGGACTTCGTATTTACCTGCAAGTTCCTGGGCTTTATTTTCACCAAATATCCGTACGCCAAGATCATAGGCTTCCTGAAGGGTTTCTACTGGTTTTGTCTTACTGACTGCGATCAGTGTAACTTCGCTGCGGTCTCTGCCTGCCCGTTCACATGCGGCCTGAATATTTGCTTCTACTGCTTCAAGATTTTCTCTTAACATTTCTGTATCTCTCCTTTTTAATACACTACGTCATTTTCATGAACATCTTTACCAACCAGTGCGATATGATCATAGTTTGCAAGTCCATAATTGCTGCCGGCTTCCACAATATAGTATTCATCACTTTCGCAGAGGATATGAATCTGTTTGAAAACGGCATAGCCTTTATTTATATTATATACTCCTTTAAGACTCATGGTCTTTTCCAGAGGATAAGTCTCTGTAGAATCCGGTTTTCGAAGAGACGTGTTTTTCTTAAAATCATTGGGGTCAAGATATACTGTTCCGTTTTCTTCATCCCGATAGTAGACCTCTACACTCTGGAATTCCGCGTTTTTGTCCCCATTATCGATCAGAACTCCGGTATTATTGCTGTTACCTCCCTGAGTCAGATAATCCTGTGGAACCAGATAGAAATCTTTTTCCGTGACAGCAGATTTTGGAATCTTCAGTCCGGATACATCCTGAAGAATCAGCTCCAGATCCAGGTATCTCTCCTGTACATAGCGGACCATAGAATTGCTGAACGAAAGGACTCCGACATTCATTCCATTGATTTTCTGCACGGAAAAGCCTGCAACTGCAGTTTCATTGTCTTTTGAAAAACGAACTTTTACACTTGTCATCTCAGACATGTCTTTTGCACTTTCATCACTGAGAAGAATCACGATATTCCATTTATTATCCTGTATCAGTTTATAGATTGCATCTCCCTTTTTTACCTGCGTATTATCTTTTACGCTTGAAGACTCATACCCCTTTTTATTCAGGATATCTTCTGTCAGGTCACTAAGTGTTATGTTTTCATATCCATCTGTTGAATAGGCGATAATTCCGTCTCCGGATGCATTGAATACCTGCAGACCATTCTGTCCTTCGGAAGCCATAGCATCAAGCTGGATCTTTCGGCTCTGACTGGATTTCCCATCAAGAACATCAGTAATGGTGTCTTTCATGGAATAAACATCGCTGAATTTCTGATCATCAAAATTTTCACAGAACGCCTGTGTTCTTACAAGCATAGATGCCTGTTCTTCGGCAGTCAGTTCCTGAGTTTCTGAATTGTCACTGTTAAAGTCCAGCTTTTTATCGGACAGAGAGTAAATCCTGCTTTTGGCTCCGACTTTACTTCCCTCCGTAGCAAAGAAGTTAATATATCCACCGCTCTCTGCCTTAATGACCTCTTCCTCACGCAGAATAAAACCGGTATAGGAATTATCCTTGAGGATAGAGCCTTCACGAACTTCGTATGCAGTAATATGCTTATTGGTAAGATACATCAATACTGTAACAAATAAATAGACAAATATGACACCAAAGATGATAATACCAATATTAATATGTCCTTTTTTATGATATACCTTTATATTTGTTAATTCTTTTCCAGCCAAAGCCTGATAAGCCTCCTAATCTAATAGTCTAAGCGCAGCACCATCAAGATAGTCATAGTGTTTCCCTTGATAACTACTATTTTCTTTCATCATCATAAGCAATTCATCTTTTAATTTCCACCAGCTGGTTCCCCAGTTACAGAAGACAGCATCCTCTGACGGAATCCGACTGAACAGACGCTCTACCGCAATTGATGGATCCAGATATTCCAGAAACATCATAAGACGAAAGAGATAGTCCTCTTTTGAGCATAAAGTTATTGTACCATTTTCATACGCTTCACACAACCTTGTGTTTTTGGCAATGTAAAGAGAATGTACTTTTACAACGTTTGTTTTCAGAGCAGAGATGATTTTTGCGGATTCAATGGCGTCTTCTGTATCATCCTGAGGCAGATTCAAAATCATATGTGTACAGATATCAAAACCGTATGGCCGGATTCGAAGAACAGCATCAATATACTCTGCAAGACCATGCCCACGGTTGATCTGCTGCAATGTATGATAATTGACCGTCTGAAGGCCAAGTTCTATTGTAATCTGTACTTCATGTGAACGAGATATCTCCTGCAGAATATCAAGATAATCTTCACGGATACAGTCTGGTCTCGTAGATACTGCGATTTCTACAATATCGGGAACACTTAATGCTTCCTCAAGATATTCCCGGAAACGCTCTGCCGGGAGAAAAGTATTGGTATAATTTTGAAAATATGCAATAAACTTATGTGCATGATACTTTTTTTCAATATGTATGCGTGTCTTTTCCAGCTGTTCCCGGACCGACAGCTGATTACTCAATGCTTCGAACCCGGTTCCTGACTCTGCACAGAAGGTGCATCCCTCTCCGAGCAGACGGTTCGGACAGGTCAGAGGAAGATTGACCGGGAGCTTATATACTTTTTCCTGATATTTTGATTTCAGATATTCAGAATATGGATAATATGGAAGCTTTTCGTTCATCTGATTATTTTTCCCTTCAAAAAATGTATATTTCCTCTCTAAGACGCTCATACTAGCTTCAGTATGATAAAAGGAGGAAATCATATGAAATGGTTCGATAATACTGCATTAACACTGGTGATCATCGGAGCAGTCAACTGGCTTCTGGTTGGAATCTTCCGACTGGATCTTGTTGCCGTTATTTTTGGAAATCTGTCATGGCTGTCGCGTATTATCTATACGATCATAGGATTGTGTGGATTATATTTAATCAGCCTTTATGGAAGAATCGGCGGTTCTGATTAAAGGCATATAGGGCTCAATTTATAATGAGAATTGCCATGAAGCAAGGGACTGCTGAAAATGAATCGGCTGCCGCTCAGTGATATCACGAAAAACGGCAGCTTACATTTTTTAACAGTCCCTTCATGGTTGATTGTTTTGTAGATTTTCTCATTCATTATCCCCGGGAATTGCATTGATCAGGGCTGTCATATCCTGATATAGTAATGCCTTGGTGTCAGCACCCATCACGATTGAAATGTATGGATGCTGCTCTTCATCTTCTTCAAGCAGAACCAGACAGTTACCAGCCGGTGTTGTTGTTCCGGTCTTGCCACCAATTACAGTTGCATTGTCCGGCAGCGTAGCTTCTCCTGTCGCATAGTAATTTGTCGGTTCCCATGTAACCTGCCGTACATATCCGTCTGCGCCAGTGATATCAGCCGTATAGGATCTGGAACTGATGATTTCCATAAATTTATCATATTGCATGCATTGATCAAATATCAGATACAGGTCGTACGCAGTCGTATAATGATTATCATCATGAAGACCACTGGAATTCACAAAATGTGTTCCCGTAGCAAGGATCTTTTCTGCCTCTTCATTCATCATATCTGCGAATTCTTCCATTGTTCCCCCGATATATTCTGCCACAGCAACCGCATTATCATTACCTGAATGCAGAAGCAGGCCATACAGAAGATCCAGTAATGTAAGCCGGTCTCCGGTTTCCAGACCACAGGTCTGTTCATCTGCCGCAAAACTGTCTTTATCCGCGTGTGACGATACAGTCACTACTTCGGACAAATCAGCATATTTCAATGCAATGAGTGCAGTCATAAGCTTTGTTGTACTTGCCGGATATACTTTTTCGTATACATTATATGAAAAATCAACCTTTTTCCCGTTCAGATCAAACAGTGCAGCAGAATACAGATTCTCTGTTACTGATGATGAAATGCCGTCTAAAGAGACATCACCGGATGCGATACATAAGTCGGATGCATATAACTTTTCTTTATATAGACTCTTATTATAAGTGTCTGTTTCATAGTCTGCAACTACGGCTTTCGGATGAAAGATACAGGCAGACAAAAGCAGTGCAGATGACACTGCAGCCAGAGCTGATTTATATACTTTATCGATACATTTCACGCCAATCAAGATCTCCTCTGTCTATTGCTAATACGATAAGTTCCGCTGTTGCCAGGTTCGTAGCTAACGGAATATTGTAGGTATCACACATACGAATGACATCATTCAAGTCCGGATCATGGGGTTTTGGATTAGAAGGCTCCCTTAAAAAGATCAGAGCATCGATATCGTTCTGTGCAATCTGAGCACCTAACTGCTGTTTTCCGCCAAGAGGTCCGGCCAGATATTTGTGAACTTTCAGGTTCGTGACTTCTTCAATTAATCTTCCGGTAGTTCCGGTAGCATAAAGACTGTGTTTGCTTAAAATTCCTCTATAAGCAATACAGAAATTCTGCATTAATGCCTTTTTTGAGTCGTGGGCAATCAGTCCTATATTCATTATTATTCACTCCTTACTGGTATTTTTTAGGCTGCAGACCAACATTCAGTACAAGTCCTATACCGATATATAAACTAACCAGAGAAGTCAGTCCATAGCTTACAAAAGGTAACGGAACGCCTGTGTTGGGCAGTATTTTTGTAGCAACACCGATATTAATAAAACTTTGTATTCCTATGAGACCGCCGACCCCACAGCATATGATTCTCCCTGCCAGGTCCTGCGATCGCATGCCTATCAATATACATTGTATCACAATTAACAGTAATAACGCAATAATTATGCAACTTCCAACAAAACCAAGTTCTTCTCCGACAATAGCAAAGATGAAGTCTGTCTGCGGTTCAAGAATAAAGTTACCATTTTTTACAGAAGTAGTCGTATTATTGTTCAGTCCCTTTCCGGTCAGCTGTCCGGATCCTATTGCCATAACAGAGTTTTTCTGCTGATATGCTTCATCACTTTCATATTTTTCCGGTTCAATAAATGCCAGAATACGCTTTTGCTGGTAATCTTTCAATATTTTCTGATCCGGCTGCACAACGATACTCAGAAAGATAGCTGCTACCGGTATGAGGATCAGTAAAACAGAGACGATAAATTTGTAGCTCAATCCACCGACATAGATCATAAGACAGATCAACAGCGCAGTACATATCGTTGTAGACAGGTTCGGCTCAACGATAATCAGTGCAAGCGGTATTCCTGCAAGAATCGCATATTTTATCAATGTAAACTTATCGTTGATATCTTCTTCATGTTCCATAATAAACTTGGAAAAAAACAGTATCAGAAGAATCTTGGCCAGTTCTGACGGCTGAAATGTCGTAAAGCCAAGGTCGATCCATCGGGTTGCACCATTTACATTGGTTCCGATAACCAGAACGGCACCAAGGATCAATACGGTAAATATATAGATCAGCCAGTAAAAATTCTGAATCCACATATAATCAATCATGGAAACAATAAACATGGCAATCAGTCCGATAAATACACCCAGAATCTGCTTTCCCTGAAAAGAAGCTTTGGCACTTCCTACGACCAGCACACCGATCACCGATAATGCCAGTACAAGAAATACCAGACTGAATTTGTAATCTTTTAAATGATATGGTTTTGTAAATCTATGTGATCTCACGTCTCTTCTCCTGTGAATGTAATAATAACCTGTGTTCTTTTAAATTCCACTTGAAAATTCTCTTCTGTAAGCTCTATATATTTTGAAAGTGATTCGTATAATTCCCTGCATATATTCTCATACGCTCCGGGAATGCAGCTGACACGATCAGAGACAACCAGTGCCTTTAACCGGTCTTTTGCGATTACAACAGAAGATTTTTTCAACATCTGCTTTCCCTCCTAATCTTTTTTAAAGATATGTGAAAGCTTTGAAAACAATCCGTTTCCGGCATCCAGATCCAGGAACGGAACTTCAATGCCCAGAATTCTTTTGCATATGTTCATGTAAGCCTGTCCGGCTTTTGAATCAATTCCAACGACCGGTTCTCCCTGATTGGTGCCGATCACTACTTTCTCATCATCAGGAAGTGCACCAATCAACGGAACAGACAGAATCTCTGTCACATCATCAACGGACATCATATCTCCCCTTTTTACCATATCCATACGGATGCGGTTAATAATGAGGTCAATCTTTTTCATCTGATTATGTTCCAGAAGACCAATGATCCGGTCGGCATCCCGGATGGCAGAAACCTCCGGTGTCGTAACAACGATCGCACGATCAGCTCCCGCAATTGCATTCTGGAAACCCTGCTCAATTCCGGCAGGACAATCCAGGAGGATATAATCAAATTCTTCCTTAAGTTCAGAAGTCAGTTTTTTCATCTGGCCGGGAGAGATTGCTGACTTATCCTTTGTCTGTGCAGAAGGCAGAAGATAGAGATTCTCATATCTTTTGTCCCGGATCAGAGCCTGCTTCAGCCTGCAGGATCCTTCGATTACATCGACCAGATTGTACACGATCAGATTCTCCAGACCCATGACAACATCCAGATTGCGCAATCCCAGATCAGTATCTATCACAACTACCTTTTTGTCAAATTTTGATAATCCGGCGCCGATATTGGCAGTTGTGGTTGTCTTGCCAACGCCGCCTTTTCCTGATGTAATTACGATAACTTCGCCCATGAATAACTTCCTCCTATAACTGGTTTTACTTCAATATCTCCGATGCGCAGCTTTCTTGGCTGCATATGGAGAGCTGCAATGACTGCATCCTGTCTTCCGGAAGCGCCTGCAATCACGGTACCGTAGATCGTCCCGGTCACGATCACATGACCCTTGGATGCCACGGTTGCTCTGGTGTCTACATCTCCTATGATTACAATGCTTGTCTCGGATTCCAGAATCTGTCTTCCTCTGAGTGTACCTTTATAGAACTGACCGTCCCTCTCATGTATGGCTTTCAGGCTCTCTCCAAGCATACGTTTATGAACCTGTTCTGTGTAAGTGTTTTTTTCAATGATACATCTGATTCGTATATCAGCAGCGCTCTGAATGACTTCTGTCATCCTTCGCTCTTCCTCTTCTGTGAAAGTACGGCCCTCATACTCCACTGCCATGTCTGCATGTTCAAAAAAATGTGCAGATGTCTCGAACTTTTTTTTTACCTCTTTCGTTAATTCTTCAAAAGGCATGTCCGAATCAAAGTATATGGTTATGCCGTATCTGTTACTCTTTATGAGTACCGGATCTTTCACATACACTCATCCTTTCCGCTTTTAGTCTCCTCCGGAGTTTCCTGCACTGATAACTGCTGCTTCACCTGTAATGATCTCATCCTCAGGCGTTACTCCATAATAGTACTCCATGACGGCATTTCCGATTTCAGTAGCATAGGTAGAGCTGTATCCGTTTGCGATACGGATCGCAAATGCTACTTCCGGGCTGTCACTCGGTGCAAATCCGACGAACAGGCCGTGGTCAGGATGCGTCTGACTCTGTTGTGCGGTACCTGTCTTTCCAGACAGTGCTATCCCACTTGCAATTAACTTTGAAAAAATATCTGCATGTGCCGAAGTTACAACTGCCCGCATTCCATTATGGACTGCCGTCCATGTGGAAGAAGATACGTTGGTGACGGTATTCTTCACTTCCGGTGTGTAATCTTTGATCACCTTTCCGTCCACATCTGTAACCTTATCGATCAGGCTGAGATCATAGACGGTTCCCTTGTTGGCAACTGCAGTCACATAACGTGCAAGCTGGCTGGTGGTATAGTTATTCGTTCCCTGTCCGATTGCAGACGGAACAGAGGATTCATCTGATATCTGTGGTTCTGATTCGGGGATCTCAAGCCCGGAGGTGTCCCCGAGTCCAAATTCTTCTGCGTATTTTTTCAGCTTCTCAATACCAACATCACTGGAATAGTAGGACTGTGTAGCATCGCCTTCCTCATTATCGGACTCAATCTGTGATTCTCCGCTTTTGGTGATTCCAAGCCGGTAACCAACTTCATAAAAGTAACTGTTACAGGAATTTGCTATTGCACCTTCCATATTCAGACTTCCGTGAGCAGACGGATAGATCCAGCATTTTGGATATGGCGTTACTTTTTTATATTCCCCGTAGCAAGGAAGGTATTCACTGGCATTAATCACACCTTCTGTAAGACCTGCAATGGCAACCAGCGGTTTGAAAGTAGAACCGGGTGCTGTTTTTTCCTGTGTCGCATTATTGTAAAATGGTCTTGCATTATCTGTAACGAGCTTGTTGTAATACGTGGAATCCATGGTATTTGCAAGCCGGTTATTGTCATATCCCGGGTACGATACACAGGCAAGAACCTCGCCTGAATTCGGATCGGTCATCACCAGAGAACCGGTGCATGGTTCAAGGGCAAGCTGTCCGGGAGTAATTTCCAGCGTCTGTATCTTTCCTCGAATAAAATCATATGCTCCGATGCTTCCACTGTTAAGTGCACTGTATTGAGCTTCGTCATACTGAAGAATTTCCTGCTCATAAAGCATCATACAGATCTGACGGCCCGTAACAGCACCGGATTTGATCATATACCGGTAGATCAGTTTATCAAAACTGTTATCAGAATCAATATAATCCTGAATAAATGCAATAATTCCCTGATAGATCTCACCGGAATCTGAGTAATCACCCTTGGAAGATACATAATCCTTTAACAAAGATGTATCCACCCAGTTCTGTGAGATGGCATAATTCAGATACGTATATATATTGATGGATTCATCGTCCCTCCAGGCTTTATATGTCGCATCTTTTGTGTCCAGCACATCCGGATCGATAATATTGGTTCCATTCGTCAGAACGTCTGTGACCAGATATGTCAGATATGCCTGCATCTCTTTTGGCTGCTCTTTATAAGCGCCTGCATTGGGATCGGATAATACATTCTGAAGTTCTTCTTTCACTTCCGTCTTACGTGAAACAAACGCTTCGGAAACTTCCTGCTCGGCAATGCCTGCTTCTTCATCTGAAAAATGTTTAATATCCAGAATATCATTACTGATAAATGTATCATACACATCACCGATTGGAATAATTACATCACTTCCGTCTGTAACCTGTGTTCTGTCATAGGTCAAAGTATTCTGGATCTTTGCGAGAAGAATTCCTGCAAGCTCCTGCTCAATGATGTTATATGCTGCCTTCTGAAGATCTGCATCAATGGTAAGATACAGATCATTACCTGCTTTCGGGTCTGTGCCCTTCACAGTCTCAATGACTCTTCCGACACTGTTCACATAGAGCTTTACTTCACCCTTTTTCCCCTGCAGAACAGAATCCATGGTCTTTTCCAGTCCCGATTTTCCAACGGTATCTGTTTTATCATATTGTTCCTGTTCTTCTTCACTGAGCGCATCATACTCTTCCTGAGAGATCTGTCCGGTATAGCCGATAATATTGGCAAAACATTTACTGTCAGTATATCTTCGGAGAGATTCTTCTTCAATATTGATTCCCTGAAGCTCATCAAGATGCTCCATCACATCAGCGACGGTTTCTTCACTGACATCTTCCGCAATGGTGGTGGTAATATATTTCTGGTAATTATTAAGCGACAGATTATAGCGTATGTTCACCATCTTAAGGACTTCTTCTTTTCCAAGTTTGCTCTGATCAATTCCATAGCCATTGATCTTATCTGTACAGAGATAATTGATTACTTCCTCTGCGGTATTGTTCTGTTGTTTTGCTGACAGTTGATCGATTGTTTTCTTTCCATAAACATCAGCAATAAAACGAAGCTTCTGTGTCTCGTTTTCTGCAACATACTTATATTCATTATTGTTATCCAGAATAATACCAAAGTCATTGATCACGGTATCACCATTCGATTCCACCATATCAATTACAGTAGAAACGGTCTGATTGATGATGGTATTCTTCTGTTTGATACTGTCGTACTCTCCGTTATCTTCAATCGTGACGGAATAAGCCAGTTCATTATAGGCAAGGAGATTACCGTTGCGATCATAAATGTTGCCACGGGTACCCTGCACTTCTTTTGTCTTCTGGATCTGTAACTTATAATCGTCAAAATATTCCTGCCCTTTCACAATCTGAAGATAAAATACTCTTTGTACCAGAATTGCAGACAGCACGCAAAATACGATGATGACCACAAAGATTCTGGATTGTACGACTTCTGCGATTCCGGACTTTATCCGTTCCCATAAACTATACAAATCTGCTTGCACTCCTTTGTTCTTCTGCTTCGAGTTTCTTATTAATCTGTAATATGATCTGATACAGGATCAGAGTAACCAGAATCGTGTATACCAGTTCCGGAAGAATAATCTGCATCAGATAGATGCCAAATGCAAAATCGCCCTGGAGCATCTGCATACAAAAATAGCATACCAGACCGTAGATCATCTCACTGGCAGCAATCAGAGCAATCGGAAGTTTGATATCGTCATCAAAAAATAATCGTCTGAAAGAACCATTCATGTATCCGATCACTGCGAACAGCAGGGTATGAAATCCAAGAAGATTTCCCCAGCATATGTCAATCAGCAGTCCGGAACACACCCCCACCGTCATGCCTTCTTTCTTGCCACGCATAAAGCCGAACGAAGAAGTGATAATGATCAGCAGATTCGGTTTTACGGAAGCAAATGACAACCTGTGAAATACGGTACATTCTAACAGAAAACAGACAATGATAATGATAAAAGTAATCAGCTTTCGTTTCATGCTCTAATCTCCCTTGCTATTTTCATCCGCATCTGAACCATTGATGAGATCCTGTTTGGTTGTAGTAATGACCAGGACCTCCTGAAGCTTGGTAAAATCTACGGCCGGAGTGATATAACCGGATCTGGTCAGGTTATTGGAATCTACCTCCACTTCACTGATATACCCTATAAAAAGGCCCTGCAGGAAACGACTGCTTACATGAGAAGTAACTACCTGCTCTCCGACCTCTATCTCATTGTCGTTATTGGCAAGCTTTTCAAACCGGATCCTTCCGTCAGACATTTGTTTCAGATCACCTCTTACAATACAGGTGTCTGACGTGGACAGGATCATGCCGCTGATGTTGCTGGAATCATCAATGATGGAACGCACTCTGGCATAATTCGGTCCGACCTCCGTAACAATACCGACCAGACCGCTTCCGGCCAGAACATTACAGTCTTTTTTAATTCCGTCGTTGCTTCCTTTGTCAATCGTAAAATCATTGAACCAGTTACTTCCGTTATTTGCAATTACATGAGCGCCTATCTTGGTGTAATCCGAATAATTTTCATCCAGCTTGTACAATTCTCTGAGCCGCTCCAGTTCGTACTGCTCCTGCCTCAGTCTGGTATTATCTATGGTCAGTTCATCAACTTTCGTCTGCAGCTCATCATTTTCTTTTTTCATCTCTTCCAGCGTCTTGAAATTATCGGAGAGATCGCTCATAAAACGACCCACATAACTGATTCCCTTCTGCATCGGAATCACTGTATAATTTGCTACAAATCTCAGAGGACCCCCACCATCGGTAAAACGTTCGATTCCAAGAAGGATGATGCAGCACACGATGATAATCATCAGCCAGTATTTACTTGGTAAGGAAGATTGGTTTTTCATTTTCATTATCTCATCCACCTATAATTTTCATCAATCATTGAGTATGCAAGTTTACGTAATTCTTTGGACATAATAATCTTCTTCAGACCATTGACTGCACAGATATCGGGTTCCAGAGCAGTTCTTGTTTTGATACCTGTCATCTGTTCAATATAGATCTCAAGTCCGGGCATGTGTGCAATGCCTCCGGTCAGAAAGATTCCGTTTTCATGAATCGCTTTTCGCATTTCCGGAGGTGTACGGTCCAGAAGAGAATTGATTGCACGTACACATTCCAGAAGAGGATCTTTCATAGCCGCCCGGACCAGTGTAATAGAGATTGGTTTACGGACCGGAACGCCGGTGATAAGATCACGGCCGGCAACAGATAACACAGACTCTGCATCACCCGTAAAGATTGCAAAATTCTTTCTCAGTGCCTCGGCAGTCAGTCTTCCGATCAGAAAATCATGACTGTGACGCACAAGCGTAATGATAGAATTATCAAACGTTGAACCTCCGACCTTCAAAAGCTGGTTGAAAACCAGTCCTCCACCGGCAATTACAGAAATCTCAGTTGTCTCTCCGCCAAAGTTGGCAATCATCGTTCCGGCGGTATTCTGAATATCAAGATTCAGTCCAACCGCATCCGCGATTGAACGTTCCACAATATTGACTTCTTTCGCTCTGGCAGTAGAATGAATTACCAGATCGAAGAACGCCTTTTTTTCAACTTCTGTGACATCTGTAGGAACAGCAATTACATACTCTGAACCTCTTGAAAATTGTCTTCCTCTTTTTAAAAGATTCTGAAGCAGAAACTGCATATCGTTAAATCTTGAGATAACACCCTGTTTCATTGGAAAGGCAATCTCAATGGATGAAGGGGCCTTTCCGTACATTTCATATGCATCATCTCCTACCGCAAAGATATCTCTGTCACGGTTATTCTTAAATGCAATCACATCTTTTTCTTTCCAGATCGTATCTTTTTTCTTATCATAGACCTTGATCTCATAGGAGCCAAGATCCAGTCCGTATACATTTCTCGCCATCTGACAGGTCCTTTCTACAATATGCCCTCCTCCCTGAAGCTGATATAACAATTATTGCCAATAATGATATGATCTAACAATTCAATCCCGATCAATGCACCTGCATCCAGGATCCTTTTGGTTGTCAGCATATCTTCCCGGCTGGGAGTCGGATCACCACTTGGGTGATTATGCATAATCACAATAGACACGGCATTTTTTTCCAATGCCTCTATGAAAAGCTCTCTTGGTGTGATCACGGAAGCATTCACAGTTCCTTTCGAGATATTGGTCTCACCAATCAGCTTTGCTTTCGAATTTAACATTAACAGTTTCATAAGTTCCTGCTTTTCGTGCCGGAGGTCTTCCATATAATAATTGGCGATCGTCCGGGGATCCGAAAAACAGAGTGCTTCCTGATGTGAGGCCTTGGAAAGCCGCTTTGCAAGTTCCGATATGCAGGATATCTGAATTGCTTTTACTTTTCCAATGCCCTTCATTCTCATAAGTCTTTCAATGCTGAAACGATGGATTCCAAGAATTCCGTCTTCACCGGAATCATATAGAATGCGGCGTGCCAGATCGAGTGCACTCTCGCCCCTGGTGCCCGTACGTAAAAGTACGGCCAGCAATTCAACATCACTCAAACTGCCGGCACCCTTGCGTACACATTTTTCGTATGGACGTTCGTTTTCCGGCAACTCTTTCATGGTATTTGTCTGATTCATCTTATCTTTGGATTCGCATGATACTCATAATAGAACTTACAAGAAACGATATAATATAATGGAAAGAATTACGCCAATAATACTTGCCATAGTAATCTTTATGGACAGGCCAAATGTAATGACCAGAATCCCCAGATTCAGGATGATCGGCTCATCCAGACCAAAAGACTGTCCATAGCTCAACCAGGAAAGTGCCGGCACCCCTTCCGCCAGCATTCCGATGAAACCACCGAGAACTATGCCACATAAGATCATCAGAAATAAAGTCCAGGCGTTTTTATTTCCTTTTCCTTTCATATGTACTCCTCCTCGTTTTTTATCTATCTAAAAAACTCAATACATTTTATCACATTTAAAAAAATGTGTATAGACTTATCCCATTAAATTTTTCTTAATCATCCGACACCGTGTCGAATGGGCGGTAGGCCATGGCAATATTTTCTGCCACTTTTAGTCCATCCATGGCAGCTGATGTAATTCCACCCGCATATCCGGCACCTTCTCCACAGGGAAAGATTCCCCGGATATTGCTCTGAAGAGTGTCATCACGCAAAATCCTGACAGGGGAAGAGGTGCGACTCTCTACACCGGATAACACAGCGTCCTCTCTCGCATATCCGTGAATCTTCTGTCCGAAAGACCGGATACCTTCTTCCAGAGACTGTGCAATCTCTTCCGGGAAAATACTTCTTACATTGCTCCAGGCGTATTCGCCTTTCATCTGTGGAAGTACTTCCTGAGGGCCATCTGAGACCTTATTGGAACAAAAATCGCCGAACAATTGTACCGGAATCTTTCCATTCCCTGCAAGATATGCGGCCTCCTCAAGTCTGCGCTGGTATTCCATACCGGATAAAGCATCCCCGTTTCCGTAATCTTCAGGAGTCACGGTGACGATCACAGCACTGTTTGCATTTTTTCCGTCACGTCCACTGTAGCTCATCCCATTTACGGCAAGACGATGTTCTTCTGACGAAGCATTGACAACATATCCGCCTGGACACATACAGAAGGTATAGACCCCTCTTCCGTTTTCCAGATTAACTGCCAGTTTATAAGGTGCTGCCGGAAGACAATCAGGGTAATGCTCTCCATATTGATCTTCATTGATCATAGATTGTGGATGTTCCATACGGACACCGACTGCAAAAGACTTTGGTTCCATCGTCAAACGATGTCCCTTCAGCATGGCAAAGGTATCTCTCGCGCTATGTCCGATCGCAAATACTGCAATGTCTGTAAAAAGAAGTTCCTCTTTGCCGGTATGCAGGTCTCGAACACAGAGTCCTGTCAACTGCTCCCTGTTATCAGAATAAGATGTCCTGATATCTGTCACCTGAGAATGAAAACGAACTTCCCCGCCATGTGTACAGATGGTATGACGCATATTTCTGATCACGGAAGCGAGTATATCCGTTCCGATATGTGGTTTGCTCTGATACATGATCTCCTGTGGTGCACCATGTGCGTGAAAGATCTCAAGAACTTTGGTGTTGCGGCCAAGTTTATCATTGACCAGTGTATTCAGTTTTCCGTCCGAAAAGGTTCCTGCTCCTCCCTCCCCAAATTGTACATTCGAATCAGGATTCAGAGGACCTCCGTTCCAGAAACATTCCACATCTTTCATACGCTGATCCACATCCTCGCCGCGCTCAAGAAGAACAGGGCGATATCCGGCAAGCGCCAGCATATATCCGCAGAACAGGCCGGCAGGTCCTGTGCCTATGATTACAGGTCTGTGCATAAGCGGCTGTGTACCGGAAACGGAGAATGAATATTTCACCTGCTGCTTTCCGAAAATGACCTGTCCGTTTTTCACTTTCTTCTTCAGGGAAGATTCATTTTTTACGTGGACGTCCACGGAATAAATGTAGAATAACTGTGGTTTTTTCCGGGCATCAATGGATTGCTTCTGAATCTGCCAGGAAAGAAGTTCTGAGTCGCTGATACGCAGTGTTTTCAAGATCTTTTTCTTCAGATCATCTCTGGTATGTGTGATCGGTAATTTTAATTGACTGATTCGGATCATGAGCGTTTTCCTTTCCCTGATGTCTTTGGTTTCTTTCCGGTATCTCCGTGTCCGGAGGATGCGCATGCTCTTCCGGCCAGATAACCGGTTGCCCATGCCCATTGAAGATTATATCCTCCACAGATGCCGTCTACGTCAAGAAGCTCTCCGGCCAGATAGAGCTGCCTCATACACCTGGATTCCATCGTCCCCGGATCTATTTCTGTAAGAGGAACACCACCGGCACACACCTGTGCATTTTCAAATCCATTGGTGTCGGTGATCGTCACCGTATCCGCTTTTACTATGCGTACCAGTCGGTGAAGCTGTCTGTCAGTCAGACCGGAAGCTTTCTGATCCATACGGATATCTGCACGCTCCAGAAAACGTGGGATCATTTTTTTGTGAAAGATCCCCATGAAAAAATCAGCACATGTCAGAAACGTGTTTTCTTCTTTTCTCCTTTTTAAAAGTGAAAGCAGTTCTTCTTCTTTCACATCAGGAAAAAAATCAATCACTACCTGCACGTTACGTTTTTGCCGGAGACCGTCTGCAGCAAAACGACTGATCTGAAATACCGGAATTCCGGAGATGCCATATGCTGTAATCTGAAGTTCTCCCTTATCGGATGCAATGGGTTTGCCGTCGATGACGGCGGTCACCTGTGCATCTGTACGGACACCCGCTGCTTTGGCATACGGATGCTGCTTTACTTTCAGCTGCACAAGAGCCGGAACAACCGGGACAAGGCTGTGCCCCGCTGACTTTGCAAGTGTATATCCACTTCCATCGGATCCGAGTGCAGAAGATGCACGGCCGCCGGCAGACAGAATCACGGCGTCTGCCTGAAAATTCTGAGCACTCGAATGAATACAGAAGCCTTTGGCACTGCGGGTAATCCGTTCAACATGAATCCCTGTCTGTATCTGTATTCCAAGCCGCCTGGTTTCCATAAGCATCAGATCCAGGACCGCAGCTGCCTGATCCGATCTGGGATACACATAATCTCCTCGCATCCGGAACAAAAGTCCCAGAGAAGAAAAGAAGGAAAGCGTCTCTTCATATGTGAATTGCCGCAGGATCTTCTCTGCAATCTCGGGATGACGACTCCGGTAACAGTCCATTGCCTGAAACCGATTGGTCAGATTGCATCTGCCGTTTCCGGTTGCCAGGATCTTCTTACCGGGGCTGTCTTTATGCTCCAGAATACAGATCTGTGCTTTGGGATTCATTCTTGCCGCAGTAATTGCAGCTGTAAGACCGGAGGCCCCGCCTCCGATAATCATGATTTTTTTCATATTTGATCTTCAACCTCACAAAGTGATGAAACAGCTATATTTTAACCTAAGGTTACAATTCCTGCACGTACAAGATATTCAAGAGACATCAGAATACCAAGCTTTGCATGCGGCCATGTAAGGCCTCCCTGAAAATATACGGCATACGGAGGCTTGATCGGACCATCGGCACTCAATTCGATAGAAGAACCCTGAACAAATGCTCCCGCCGCCATGATTACGTCACTGTCATATCCCGGCATTGGCCATGGTTCCGGTGTAACATAAGAGTCTACCGGTGCTGCGGCCTGAATTCCCTTACAGAACTCTATCACGCCTTCCGGAATACCGAATTCCACGGCCTGAATAATATCATGTCTGTCTTCGGTTCCGTCTGGAATCACATAATATCCTAATTTTTCATAGATATTGGCTGCAAATATCGCTCCTTTTAACGCTCCCGCAACAACAGTCGGCGCAAGAAAGAGCCCCTGATAGAAATCCTTCATGACTCCAAGAGATGCACCTACTTCCCTTCCCAGTCCCGGTGAAGTCAGACGGTAGCCGCAGGCTTCGATCAGATCCGCCCTGCCGGCAATATAACCTCCAATCGGTGCAAGTCCGCCGCCCGGATTCTTAATCAGTGAACCAACGACCATGTCTGCGCCTACATCACTTGGCTCGATCGTTTCTACAAATTCTCCATAACAGTTGTCAACCATGCAGATCACATCCGGCTTGATCGACTTCACAAAAGCGATCAGCTCTCCGATCTGTGCAACAGAAAAGCTCGGACGCGTCTGATATCCTTTGGAACGCTGAATCGTAACAAGCTTTGTTCTGTCATTGACCGCTTTTCGGATATTGTCATAATCAAAGGTTCCATCCTCCAGAAGATCCACCTGTGAGTAGGTCACTCCATATTCTGCGAGAGAACCGGTAGAAGGACGGATCCCGATTACTTCTTCCAGGGTATCATATGGCTTTCCAGCCGGCGACAGAAGTTCGTCACCAGGTCTCAGATTTGCAGACAGGGCAAGAGACAGTGCGTGTGTTCCGCAGGTAATCTGCGGACGAACCAGAGCGCTTTCCGTATGAAATACGGCAGCATACACTTCTTCCAGAGTATCTCTTCCCAGATCATCATATCCGTATCCGCTCGCATAATTAAAGCATCCGGCACGAACCTTACTGTCCTGCATGGCTTTGATCACTTTCAACTGATTGTATTCTGCAATCTCATCGATCCGGTCAAATCTTTCTTTTAATCCGGATTCAACCTCAAGGCCAAAATCCAGCACCTGTTTACTGACTCCAAGTTCCTGATACATATTATCTATTATCGACATATCTTTGTTCCTTTCTAGTTCATGGCTTCCATAATTTTTGTTCTGACATAAGCACATCTTGCATCAAACTCCGGATTCAACGGATGAATCTGCATAATGATGTCTGCGGCTTCTCTGTACCTTTGCATATCATACAGAAGAGAGGCACGGTTCAGGTCATAGAATGCCCGTTCTCCCTCTGTACGAATCAGAGATTCCAGTCCCAGAAGTTCACGAAAAGCAAAATCAACATCATGACTTTTGGAATAAATCTCCATCAGTGTATTCATTTTTTTTAAAAATTTTGAACCTCCAAATAATCTTCTTAACATATAACTCCCTTCGTATATTGAATCATCGCATTCAGAATGCGTTCTTCATCATAAGCATACTGGTCCTTTTCAATCCAGGTCACCTGACGCTCCCTCTTAAACCAGGTGATCTGACGTTTCGCAAAATGTCTGGTATCTCTTTTGATAATATATACAGCCTCTTCCAGCGTACATTCTCCGTCCAGATATGCAAGAATCTCTTTGTAACCAAGCCCCTGCATGGATACCATATCCCGGGTACATCCCATCTCTCTGAGATGTCTGACTTCTGCTACGAGTCCCTGTTGTATCATCTGATCGACTCTCATATCAATCCTCTGATATAGATTTTTTCGGTCATCATTCAGCACAAAATATACGAACTGATACGGAGACTGTTTTTTTCTCTCAGTTTCATTATGTTCTGAGATTCTCTTCCCGGTCTGATGGTAATACTCTAACGCGCGGATGACACGTTTTACGTTATTGGCATGAATCTCCTCCGCTGCTTTTGGATCCACCCTGCGAAGCATATCATGAAGATAAGCTGCACCCTTTGAATCCGCATATGCTTCCAGCTCTCTGCGATAACTATCTTCCTCCCGGGTTTCTGTAAAATCAATATCATACAGAAGTGCCTGAATATAAAAACCGGTTCCGCCAACAATGATCGGGATATTTCCATGGGAATAGATCTTTTTCATCGCTTCTTTTGCCATCTGCTGAAAGCGGACAACATGAAATTCTTCTGATGGTTCCAGCTCATCAATCAGATAATGCGGAACCCCTTCCATCTCTTCCGGCATTATTTTTGCAGATCCGATATCCATATGCCGGTAGATCTGCATGGAATCAGCAGATATGATCTCCCCGCCGATCGCTTTCGCAAGGCCGATAGACGCTTTTGTTTTCCCGACTGCCGTAGGCCCAGTTAGTACTACTAATGGTTTTTTCATATCTTATATAATCCTTTTGAATTTCTTTTCTAATTCTCTCTTTGTCATTGCGATAATCGTTGGTCTTCCATGCGGACAATGATATGGATTGTCCAGTGTCAGAAGTTCTCCGATCAAAGTATCTACCTCTGCTGCAGACAGCTTCATATTTCCCTTCACAGCCGCTTTACATGACATGGATGCTACTTTTTCGTCAATCAGTTCCGGGGAAAGATTCCGGTTCAATTCATCTGACAGACTGTCCAGCATCTGCAGAAGAAGATCTTTTTTTGCAATACTGAACAGATTATCGGGTACTGCCCTGACTGCATAAGAATCCTGTCCAAATTCTTCAATCTCAAACCCGATTCTCGTAAACTGATCCATATAACGGTTCAGAAGTTCTCCTTCCTGCATACTGAGATTCAGAACGATCGGCGGGCTGATCATCTGCGAAGTATATTCTCTTGTTTTCATGGAACGCAGTGTTTTTTCATACAAGACTCTTTCATGAGCCGCATGCTGATCGATAATATACAGATTGTCATGATACTCTACCAGCCAGTAGGTTTCAAACACCTGACCTATGATCTTATACTCTGCTTTGGCCTCTTTCGTAAGAAGCTTTTCTTCAAACAGATCGAGCTG
>JAEDLC010000140.1 GCA_016295505.1 Dorea sp. | reverse complement strand
TCAACCGTCACTGCAATTGGCGGAAGCGCCCAGTAAGGGACTTCATAGCCATCCATCGTCCGTTTTGTAGCAGTTCTTCCTACTTCCTCCCCGACGACAGTTTCCCCTTTTGCCATCTTCACTGCACATTGTGCGGCAACCTTTGCCAGTCTTTCAATCGGTTTATATACCGTCATAGTCTGTGTTCCTTCCACAACTCTCTGACACGCCTCCAGATCCGCATCCTGTCCGACTACCACTACTTTTCCGGCAAGCTGCTTCTCACTCAATGCCTTGATCGCATATCCTGCAAGTCCGTCATTGCCACACATTACAGCATCTACATCTTCTGCATCCAGAAGTGCTTCATTTGCTGCAGCAAATCCATTCTCCGGAGTCCATGATTTTACATAGATTTCCTTGACTACCGTCAGATTACTGTCTTGAATTCCTTTTTTAAATCCATCTACAACATCCAGTGAGTTCGTATCGGCCTGTGGACCACAGAGCATGACCACATTCCCTCCCTCCGGCAGACGATCGATCATTGTCTGAGCCATCAGTTCTCCGACCGCCTCGTTATCGACTGTAATATAAAGATCTGTAGAACAGCCCTGTATCATACGGTCATAGGATATGACATCAATTCCGGCATTTCTTGCCTTTGTCACTTCCTCGGTAAGCTGATAACAGTCCACTGCAACAATGACGATTACATCCATCTCATCTTCAATAAATTTCTCAATTTGTACTTTTTGTTTTTCCACGTCCCCGTTCGCATTCTGAACATTCACTGTCGCTCCGAGCTTCTCTGCCGTAGATACAAATACATCTCTGTCCCGAATCCATCTTTCCAGCACAAATGTGTCAAAAGTAATCCCAATCTTTAATTCTCTGTTCTTCGTATTTTCATCTTCGACCTCTCCGCTTTCTTTCTGATTACAGGACAGGCAGAAAGATAAAGTCAATATCAGACATATCGTAATTGCAATACATTTCTTTTTCATGACATTCTTCCTTCCCGATACTCTGTAGGTGTCACACCCGTCCACTTTTTAAAGATCCGGCTGAAATAATTCGGATCTCCATATCCGGATTCATGACAGATCTCTTTGATACTCTTGTCACTGTTGCTCAGCTGTTCCTTTGCATATCGCATTCTGAGACCTGTCAGGTAATCAATATAATTCACTCCCACTGTCTCTTTAAAGAGCTTACTGAGATAATAAGGACTGATTCCCAGTTCCTTTGCCATCTCATCCAGTGACAGTTCTTCCGAAAAATGTGCGGTTATGTATTCTTTCGCCCGTTCGACCACGCTGCTCGTCTTTTCCTGCTGTTTCATGGCGATATGTCTGCTCGCATCCACCATCTTCTGCACGAACCAGCTTGTCAGCTCTTCGTATGTCTGAAAAGAGAGCAGCGTTTCCAGATACCCTTCACGATCCTGAAAACGATATAGCATTCCTCCCTGCATATACGCAAGATGTTCCGCCCACAGTACAAACTCCATGGCTTTTAACCGGACGACACCTGACAACTCCGTCGACTGACTCATCAGCCACATGGCAAAATCTCTGCTCCGCTCTCTGGTTCCTTCCTGATTGCCTTCCTCCACTGCTGCAAATAATTCCTTTTCCAGCTTCACCGGGTAGCTGTCTTCATAGACACAGCTCACCGGAAGATCCCTGGCATGTGTAACCTTTCCGACACCCTGTCTCTCCGTATCCAGCGCTTCCTGATAAGACTCCCGAATCTCATTCCAGGTTTTTACAGAGCCGATACCTGCCTTGAACTTCAAGTCCAGCTGCTGTTCCAGTTTTCTCAGCATGCTCCGAACACTGTCAATCTTGGCAACTCTTTCATGATACTCCTCTGTTTCCTGATCACACGGCACCAGTACAATCACCTTATTCGACACCAGATCTCCGACAATTCCTCCGGTTGTCTCCTTCAGCATCTCCCGCAGAATCATATAGTGCTTCTGCAGACGGATTCCGGCACCCAGTGTATTAGACAGAACTCCTTTATGAAGTTCATCTCCACACTCGATCACCAGCGCATATCCATAATCCACCTCAATATTCAGAAGTTCCCGGTAATTCTGACTGTTCTCGCTGTTCTGCCCATCAAAAAGTACACTGTACACAAAACCATTTTCGATCATAGGTATCACTACTTCCAGCTTTTCTTTGATCTCCAGGTCATTTTTTACTTTTTCCTTTCTCTCTCTAATCAGCTTCATAGCCTTGCGAAGCGTCTCTATGAGCACATCACGGTTGATTGGTTTTGTCAGATAAGACAACACACCGATATCAATCGACTTCTGAGAATATTCAAATTTATCATATGCGGTCAGTACGATAAATACAATATTCTTATTCTCCTTACGAATCTCCTGCATTGCTTCAATCCCATTGATTCCCGGCATCTGAATATCCATAAGTACAATATCCGGATGAAAAGATTCTGCCAGTTCAATCGCGATTCTTCCGTTTTTCGCAGATTCAATTTCACATTTATCGCCAAAGCTTTTCTGAATCATAAACTTAAGTGATTCCTGAACGATACCTTCATCATCACAGATCAATATCCGTATCATTTTTATTTCCTCCCCTTGCCTTTTGCAGATATAAGATTACTTCCGTACCACCACTTTCTCTTCTTCTGATATCCATAACATGCTCCATATTATAATATCTGCGAAGCCGGTTGATCACATTATCCATTCCGATCCCCGCGGAATCTCTTCCGCTGTTACTGTGAGCACTTTCTCCACGAAGTATCTTTTCCGCAATTTCCGGTTCAATTCCCACACCATTATCTGCAACGGTAATACACACATTTTCATTGTTATTATATACGATAAGTTCGATATATCCTTCTGTATCCAGCTCGCGGATTCCGTGATTCACTGCATTTTCAATCAATGGCTGGATGATCATGCTCGGCATCAGTGTATCCAGAAGCCTTTCATCAATCTTTTTCCTGTAATGGATATCTCCGGAAAATCTTACGTTCAGAATATATACATAATTATCTACCAGCTTTAATTCTTCTCTCAGAGTTGTGTCCTTATCGATCTTTCGTACATTATACCGAAAGAAATCCGCCATATTCTCGATAAAGAGACATGCCTTTTCCGCACCCTCCATCATGGCAAGCTGTGCTCCGGCATTCAGACTGTTAAACAAAAAATGAGGATTGATCTGCGCCTGCAGATACTTCAGCTGCGCTTCCTTCAGTTCATTTTTCATGATAAGTTCATTTTCGATCAGCTTACTTTCACGCTCATAATTTTCTTTGGTTTTCTGGATATATACACGGATACTGTCTATCATCTTATTGCAGGCTTTTGCTACTGTAGTAATCTCATCTCCGGTCTCAACGATCGGAAAGTCTACTTCCATATTCCCTCTTGCAATTTCATTGGCAACATCTGCCAGCTGAATCAGAGGCTTTGTAATATTTCGTGTCATAACAAGAATCCATGCAAATGCAATCATAAGCGCCGCCAGCAGCAGGAACATACTGATACCGGTCAGATAAGTCAGCGACGTCCGCAGCAGTGAATAGTTATTGGAGCTTTCCAGAAAAACAGAGGTGTTAAGACTGTTAATACAGGACTGGATATAATCATAGAGCTTTTTTGCCTCTCCGTAATCATCATTATATTTGCTGACATTACGCCCTCTTTTGGCTTCTATCGTACTGTCCGCACGCTCCAGGTAAGTCAGTGACATATTATAGATATTTTTTTCCATTAATTTATTGTCGTCATCCACTGTCTGGTGATTCAGCTGCTGTATCATATTATTATAATCCTGTTCACAGGAATAAAATGACTCCAGCTGATCCGAGCTCTTTGTATTCAGATACTGATAAAGCGCCGACTGCATTCCCTCTAATGTATTCGACAGATCATTTAACTGGATGTTATTATTATATACGCTGTCAATCTGACGAACTGCTTTACTCTGGTTGTAGGACAAATAAATATTCAGCACAAAGACCAGAACCATAATGACCAGAAACACTTCCAGAAGCTTCGTGCGTATGGATCTTTTTTTCTTCATATCACTATCATTCTTCCTTTTCCATATAGTCTTTTACATTATCTTCCGTAATCAGCGTCGGTGTAACCGTAAGATATTCATTCACATAATCTTTTTCCAGATATTCACTCATTCCCTGCGCAGCTGTCTGTCCAAGCTCCTGTGCATTGATCAGTACACTGGACTTGATAATTCCTTTCTGAATTCCTTCCAGCGTATCCTCTGAAGAATAATATCCTATTATGGATGTCTGTCCTACACGATTATAATCCACGACACTCTGATATGCACTGATGGTATCAACTGC
>JAEDLC010000026.1 GCA_016295505.1 Dorea sp. | reverse complement strand
CTATATATATGAATCAAATAAAAATTGGTTCTTTTTTGAAAGAATTACGAAATGAGAAGGGGCTGACACAGGCACAGCTGGCAGAGAAATTAAATGTGTCTAATCGTTCTGTTTCCCGTTGGGAGACAGGAAATACACTGCCGGATATCAGTATTCTCGTAGAGTTGGCAGAGTTTTATGAGATCGATATCAGGGAAATGATTGCCGGAGAAAGGAAAAGTGAGGTTATGAAAGAAGAAATGAAAGATACTTTAGTAAAAGTAGCGGAGTATACGAATGAAGATAAGGAAATGCAATGTTACAAAATGCGGAAGATGACAGGTGGTATTCTGATTGGATTTGGTGTTTTCTTAACGTTTTCCGCACTGATGATTTTTCCCAGTGACAGTAGTTGGGGTTGCATTTATTCAATGATAGGGGCAATCATATTGTCAACTGGATTATATCAGGTGATATGTAAAAATAAGTATAAGGTTATTCTTTCGATTGGCTGTTTTCTCATGCTGCTTGGCAGTTTCATATTTGTAGATTATCTGGGAGTAACAATGGGAAACCAGGTTCCGAGATTTGCCTATGAAAAAGAATGGAGTGATAATATGATTATTTATAAAGCACCTTTTTATACTGTAATCAGGCATAACTACGATACAGAAAGTGAATATATTGAAGTAATTCATTAAGAGTTTGTTGAAAAAATGCAATGATCGAACAGAAAATGCGGATGTCTAATGTACGTGAGGCCTGCCGAATAATGTCAAATGTTCAAAATTGTGTCGATGTATGTAAAATTGTTACGACAATATTTTCTTGATTTCAAATATTCTAAATAATATAATCAATATCGACGATTTTTATGTAAGGAAAAGGAGGCATTACGTAAAATGGGAGAGATTCATGTGGCAGTAGCCGATGACAATGAGAGAATTCTGGACATGCTTGGCGAAATTATCGACAATGATAAAGAGCTTAAGCTGGTCGGAAAGGCCAATAACGGAGAGGATATGTACCACATAATTAAGGAGAAACAGCCGGACGTTGTATTACTGGATCTGATTATGCCAAAGATGGATGGACTCAGTGTAATGGAAGAGGTGAATCGCGACAGGCAGATGAAAAAGCATCCGGAATTTATTGTCGTGACAGCAGTCGGGCAGGAAAGAATTACAGAAGATGCCTTCAAAAAGGGTGCAAGCTACTATATTATGAAACCTTTCAGTAATGATGTGATACTGGGTAGAATCAAGAACGCAGGACACGGAGAACACAGAGCACTTCCGGCAGATATGACAGCCGGAACGGATCCGGTTCCGGAAGTGAATCTGGAAACACGAGTGACCGATATGATCCACGAAATCGGAATACCTGCACATATCAAGGGGTATCACTATCTGCGGGATGCGATTATCATGGCTGTCGAGGATATGGATGTTCTGAATGCAGTCACCAAAATATTGTATCCGACGGTGGCAAAGATGCACCAGACGACTGCAAGCCGTGTGGAACGTGCAATCCGCCATGCAATTGAAGTAGCATGGAGCCGCGGAAAACTGGATACTCTGGATGAATTGTTCGGCTATACTGTGAGCAATGGAAAAGGAAAACCTACAAATTCTGAATTCATTGCATTAATTGCAGATACCATCAGGTTAGAGTACAAAAATAGATAAATAACTTTTCTTCTGAAAAAAAATACGCTATAATATGCATATATTTACTGAGGTTGGGAGGAAAAGTGATGAAAAAAATATTATTTGCGGCGTCAGAAGCGGTACCTTTTATTAAAACAGGAGGTCTCGCAGATGTTGTAGGTTCATTGCCAAAATATTTTGATAAAGAAAAGTATGATGTGCGTGTCATGCTGCCGAAATATATGTGTATGAAGGAAGTGTGGAAAGACAAACTTGAATATAACACGCATTTTTATATGGATCTCAACTGGAGAAAACAGTATGTAGGTATTCTGGAAACAGAATATGACGGGATCAAATTCTACTTTATTGATAATGAGTATTATTTTAATGGCTTTGCACCATACGGGGAGATGTATGCAGATATTGAGAAATTTGCATTCTTTTCAAAAGCAGTATTATGTGCGCTGCCGGTAATAGATTTTCGTCCTGACATCATACATTGTCATGACTGGCAGACCGGTCTGGTTCCGGTTTTTCTGGATAATTTCCGCTTTGGGAATGAATATTACCGTGGAATCAAGACAATTATGACAATCCATAATCTGAAGTTCCAGGGAACATGGGATACACAGAAAGTCAGGGATATCACGGGACTCCCACAGTATTATTTTGCTCCGGACAAGCTGGAAGCATATAGAGATGCGAATTTCCTGAAGGGAGGAATTGTGTATGCTGATCGTATCACGACAGTAAGCGATTCCTATGCAGAGGAGATTAAGACACCATTTTACGGTGAAAGACTGGATGGCCTGATGAACGCACGTTCCAACTGTCTGTCCGGAATTGTGAATGGAATTGATTACGAAGATTTTAATCCTGCAACAGATAAGTATATTACAAAGAATTATGATGTGAGCAATTTCCGCAAGGAAAAGATCAAAAATAAGATTGATCTGCAGAAAGAACTGAATCTGGAACAGAATCAGAAGACCATGCTGATCGGAATTGTCTCCCGTCTGACAGACCAGAAGGGATTCGATCTGGTGGCATATGTGATGGATGAGCTTTGTCAGGATGATATACAGCTTGTTGTATTGGGAACCGGTGAGGGACAGTATGAAAACATGTTTCGACACTTTGCATGGAAGTATCCGGGCAAGGTGTCTGCCAACATCTATTATTCAGAGGAGATGTCTCATAAGATATATGCTTCCTGTGATGCATTCCTGATGCCGTCACTTTTTGAGCCATGCGGTCTTAGTCAGCTGATGAGTCTTCGTTATGGAACAGTTCCGATCGTTCGTGAGACCGGTGGACTGAAAGATACTGTGGAGGCTTACAACGAATTTGAAAAGACGGGAACAGGATTCAGTTTTGCAAACTATAATGCACATGAGATGCTTGGAACGGTCCGTTATGCACAGAGAATCTACTATGATAAAAAGCGTGACTGGAACAAGATCGTAGAACGCGGAATGAGTCAGGATTTTTCATGGACGAACTCAGCAAAGCAGTATGAGGAACTGTATGACAACATGTAGTGAGGAGACCGACATGAAGATCAGAGACATTTTAAAGCAGGAAACACCTCACATATCATTTGAAGTATTTCCGCCGAAGACGGACGCGGCATATGACAGTGTGTTGTGCGCGACAGAGAAAATTGCTGCATTGAAGCCGTCCTACATCAGTGTTACTTATGGTGCGGGAGGCGGGACCAGTAAAAATACAGTCCGGATCGCATCGCACATCAAAGAAAAATTAGGTGTAACGAGTCTCGCTCATCTGACGTGTGTATCTTCGACAAAAGAAGAAGTTCATCATGTCATAGATGAACTGAAGAAGCAGGGAATTGAGAATATTCTGGCGCTGCGCGGCGATATTCCGAAGGATGGAGAGTTTCCGCTCCCGAATCACTATCGTTATGCCAGTGAATTGATTACTGATATCAAGAGTCAGGGCGACTTCTGTATCGGTGCGGCTTGTTATCCGGAAGGACATGTAGAAGCAGAGCATAAAAAAGATGATATTATGCACCTGAAGCATAAAGTTGACTGTGGCGTAGATTTCCTGACCACCCAGATGTTTTTTGATAATAACATCATTTACAATTTTTTGTATCGAATCAGAGAAATAGGTATCACGATTCCAGTGCTTCCCGGAATCATGCCGGTGACGAATGCCAAGCAGGTAGAACGGATCCTCGGTATGTCCGGTACGGTACTTCCGGAGCGTTTCCGTGCGATCGTAGATCGATTTGGGGATGATCCGAAAGCAATGCAGCAGGCCGGAATTGCTTATGCGACGGATCAGATTATTGATCTGATCGCGAATGGGATTAATCATGTACATATATATTCTATGAACAAGCCGGAAGTTGCAGAAGCAATTATGCATAATCTTTCAGATATTGTAAAATAAAGAGGACTCGGGAATGGATATAAGAACAAGAGAAGCTGTTCGTTACCTGGGATACGGAAGACATGCGGTAGATGAGCATACGCTTGCGCTGGTGGAAAGTTCTTTTAAAGAACTGGAACAATCGGCATGCGAAAGAATCATCTATCGCATTTTTGACTTGGATTTTCAGGCAGACGGGCATATAATAATTGGGAAAATGAATATTAACAGCCGAAATCTGGAACGAAATCTTTCCGGATGTGAGAAGGTAATTGTGCTGGGAGCTACATTAGGCGCGAAGGTTGATATGCTTTTGCGCAAATATGCACTTTCTGACATGGCACGTGTTGTTGTCCTTCAGGCCTGTGCGGCGGCTTTGCTGGAAGAATATCTGGATGTATGGCAGGAACAAGAAGCCGCAGAACAGGAAAAAGAAGGATATTATCTTCGTCCGAGATTCAGTCCGGGATATGGGGATTTTTCCATAGAACATCAGGAGATGATCCTGCGGATGCTGGATACCGCAAAGACGATCGGGCTTACCATGACGGACAGCAGCATGCTGACTCCTTCAAAATCTGTAACTGCGATCATCGGACTCAGTCGTCTGCAGACGTCCTGTCATAAAAAGGGCTGCGAATCATGTGATAAGAAAGACTGCATTTATCGGAGGTAAAGTACGGATGATATTGGAACGACTGGGAAAAGAATTACTATATTTTGATGGAGGTATGGGAACGCTTCTGCAGGAAAGAGGGCTGAAACCGGGAGAGCTTCCCGAGACATGGAATCTGGAACATGCAGATGAAGTGACAGAGATACACCGGCAGTATTTTGAAGCCGGAAGTGACATTGTTCTTACGAATACATTTGGTGCGAATGCGATCAAGTTTCACAATTCAGAATATGAGCTGAGAGAAATTGTGACTGCTGCCGTTTCGAATGTAAAAAAGGCTGCACTTCTCGGTGTACATGATGGAAGAAAAGTGTATACAGCATTGGATGTAGGGCCTACCGGGAAACTGTTAAAGCCGATGGGAGACCTTTCGTTTGAAGACGCATATGAGGCCTTCAAAGAAACGATGCAATATGGGGAAGCTGCCGGAGCGGATCTGATTCATATTGAGACTATGAGTGACAGCTATGAGGTGAAGGCAGCTGTTCTGGCAGCTAAGGAGAATACCAGTCTGCCGGTATTTGCGACTTTGATATTCGATGAAAAAGGGAAGCTTCTGACCGGTGGGGATGTTCCGTCTGTGGTTGCCATGCTGGAGGGACTTCGCGTAGATGCCCTGGGAATCAACTGTGGTATGGGACCGAAACAGATGATGCCGATTTTGAAAGAACTGGTGAAATACACTTCTGTACCGATTATTGTAAAGCCTAATGCAGGTCTTCCAAAGCAGAAAGATGGAGAAGTGTATTATGATGTAAGACCGGAAGAGTTTGCAGAGCTGATGAAAGAAATTGTAACTTCCGGTGCATGTGTCATCGGCGGATGCTGCGGAACGACGCCGGATCATATTCGTGCAATGGTTCAGAATACCAGAGGCATGTCGGTGATACCGCCGGTGAAGAAAGATTTTACAATCGTGTCTTCGTACGGTCAGGCAGTGATCCTTGGGAATAAGCCGATGATCATCGGGGAGCGTATCAATCCTACCGGTAAGAAATTATTCAAACAGGCTTTAAAGGACCACGATATTGATTATATTTTGAAAGAAGGAATTACGCAGCAGGATAAGGGTGCGCATATTCTTGATGTAAATGTCGGCCTTCCGGACATCAATGAAGTGGAGATGATGCGGGAAGTTGTAACAGAATTACAGAGCGTCTCCAGTCTTCCTCTTCAGA
Source organism: Dorea sp. (assembly GCA_016295505.1). GTDB lineage: Bacteria > Bacillota > Clostridia > Lachnospirales > Lachnospiraceae > Dorea_A. The sequence continues at coordinate 14,250 of JAEDLC010000026.1, read as the reverse complement.
TTGATACTGTTGATACACAGGCAATGGAAGCGGCCATGCGTATCTACAATGGAAAGCCGATGATCAATTCCGTCAATGGAAAGCAGGAAAGTATGGACGCGGTATTCCCTCTGATACAGCGCTATGGAGGTGTTGTGGTAGGTCTTACGCTCGATGAAGAAGGTATTCCGAAGACTGCGGAGGGCAGAATAAAAGTAGCCGGAAAGATCATTGAAGAAGCGAAAAAGTATGGAATTGATAAAAAGGATATTGTAATTGACGTACTTACAATGACGATCAGTTCAGAGGCAGATGGTGCGAAGATTACACTGGATGCATTAAAAGGGGTACGTGAAACCTATGGAGTATGCACGGTTCTCGGAGTGTCCAATATATCCTTTGGTCTTCCTTATCGCCCGGCAATTAATTCTAATTTCTATACAATGGCGATGCAGAATGGATTGAGCGCCGGAATCATCAATCCGTCTTCCGAGGATATGATGCGTTCTTATTATTCATTCTGTGCGCTTATGAATTATGATGAAAACTGCGAAGCATACATCCGCCAGTACGGCAATCAGACATCATCGGCTCCGGTCAGCAGGAAAGCAGAGATTACGTTGAAAGAAGCAATTGAAAAAGGTCTCAAAGAAGAGGCCCATCATACGACCAGAAAGCTTCTGGGTGAAATGGAACCGTTGGATATTATCAACCAGTACCTGATTCCTGCGCTGGATGAAGTGGGAAAAGGATTTGAAAAGGGAACGGTGTTCCTTCCGCAGCTTTTAATGAGTGCTGACGCGGCCAAGATTGCATTTGCAGTTTTGAAAGAACAGCTGGCAAAGAGCGGAGATAATCTGCAGAAAAAGAACAGAGTGATTCTGGCTACCGTTAAGGGAGATATTCATGATATTGGAAAAAATATCGTTAAAGTATTGATGGAAAATTACAGTTTTGATGTGCTGGATCTTGGGAAAGATGTTCCTCCGGAGACGATCGTAGACACAGCGATTAAGGAAGATATCCGCCTGGTTGGCCTGAGCGCACTGATGACTACGACGGTTGTGAGTATGGAGGAAACGATCCGGCTTTTAAGAGAACGCAAGCCGGATTGTAAAGTGATGGTCGGCGGAGCTGTGCTGAATCAGGAATACGCTGATATGATCGGGGCGGATTTTTACGGAAAAGATGCGATGCAGTCCGTATATTATGCACAGAGTGTATTCGCAGAATAATCATGATACAATGTCATATTTATTATAATAGAAAGGAAATATAAGAGGAGAAAAACATGGGATTAATATTACCAGAGAATTATGATCCACGCCTGAGCGTGAGAGAAACACAGGGAGCAATTAAGTATATTCGTGATACTTTTCAGAAAGAATTTGGAAAGGAAATGAATCTGGAGCGTATATCTGCACCACTGTTTGTCGAAAAGAGCAGTGGTCTCAATGATAATCTGAACGGTGTGGAAAGACCGGTTCAGTTTGATATCGCAGGAATGCCACAGGAAACGGTGGAAGTCGTCCAGTCTCTTGCAAAATGGAAACGAATGGCACTTTATGAGTATGGATTTGCGCCTGGAGAGGGCTTATATACGAATATGAATGCGATCCGCCGGGATGAAGAGCTTGATAACCTGCACTCCTGTTATGTGGATCAGTGGGACTGGGAGAAGGTTATTACAAAAGAAGAGAGAACTGTTGATACCTTAAAGGATACGGTTCGCAAAATATTTAAGATCATCAAGCATATGCAGCATGAGGTGTGGTATAAATATCCACAGGCAGTGAAAATACTTCCGGACGACATCTTTTTTATTACATCTCAGGAGCTTGAAAACCGGTATCCGGATAAGACACCGAAGGAGAGAGAGAACCTGATCACAAAGGAATATGGCTGTGTATTTCTGATGCAGATCGGTGATAAGCTTGCAAGTGGAAAGCCGCATGACGGACGTGCGCCGGATTATGATGACTGGCAGTTAAACGGTGATATCCTGTTCTGGTTTGAGAACCTGAACTGTGCACTTGAGATTTCCAGTATGGGAATTCGTGTAGATGAAAAGTCTCTGGAGGAACAGCTGAAGAAAGCCGGATGTGAAGAGCGAAGAAATCTGCCATACCACAAGATGCTTCTGAACGGAGAACTGCCGTATACGATCGGTGGAGGAATCGGGCAGTCCAGATTGTGCATGCTGCTTCTGGACCGCGCACATGTCGGAGAAGTACAGGCGAGTCTCTGGCCGAAAGAGATGCGGGACATCTGCAGGGAACATAAAATCTATCTCTTATAAATTGTATGTAAAAGAGAACAAACAAACCAGTTGACATTTCTTTAACAAAAATTTATATTAAAAAACGGAAGAAATATAATATAATTCAGGAGGAATGCGTCTCATGATGAGAGGGTTGGACACAACGGTCAGAAAGCTGAGAAGAAAAGTATTTGAAGAAGTAGCAAGACTGGGATTTAAGGCAAATGCAGAAACATTATGTGATGATATGGAAGCAATTCCATACAAGATAGTGAATGAAGATACGGAGCAGTATCGTGACAGTATCTATCGTGCACGTGCTGTTGTAAGAGAAAGGTTAAGACTGGCAATGGGTCTTTCTCTTCGTCCGGAAAATAAGCCGGTTCATCTTACGGCAGGTGTGGAAGCAAGTAACATTTCCGACAAATATTATGAACCGCCGCTTATGCAGGTGATCCCGTCTGCCTGTGCACGCTGCGAAGAAAAGGGATATGAAGTCAGCAACATGTGTAAAGGCTGTCTGGCACATCCTTGTATGGAGGTCTGTCCAAAAGGTGCTATCTCCATGGTTGACGGAAAGTCTTACATAGATCAGAGTAAATGTATAAAATGTGGTAAATGTAAGAATGCATGTCCATATGACGCAATCTCCAGAAAAGAGCGTCCGTGTGCAAAGGCATGTGGTGTAAATGCGATTGAAACTGATAAATGTGGTCGTGCGCAGATCAACAGTGACAAGTGTGTATCCTGTGGTATGTGTATGGTCAGCTGTCCGTTTGGAGCCATCTCAGACAAGTCTCAGGTATTTCAGCTTGCAAGAGCATTATCTGAGGGAGATCAGATTGTTGCAGAGATCGCGCCGGCATTTGCAGGACAGTTTGGGGATAATATTACACCAAGAAACTTAAAGGCTGCACTTCAGGAGCTTGGATTTTCCGAGTTCTACGAGGTTGCACTCGGCGCAGATATCGGAGCGATTGCAGAGGCTCACCACTATGTGAATAAGGTTGCGACCGGGGAACTTCCGTTCCTCCTGACTTCATGCTGTCCTTCCTGGGCAATGCTTGCGAAGAAGTATTTCCCGGATATGATCGATCAGGTATCGGAAGAACTGACACCGATGGTAGCGACTGCTCGTACGATCAAAAAAGAACACCCGAACGCAAAAGTAGTATTTATCGGACCATGTGCTGCCAAGAAGCTGGAAGCCATGAGAAGAACGGTTCGAAGTGATGTGGATTTTGTTATTACATTTGAAGAACTGCAGGCGATGTTTGACGCGAAGGATATCGATCTCACGGAATATGAAGCGGAATCTTCTTTCCACAATGCAACAGGAGCAGGACGTGGATATGCCGTTGCAGGCGGTGTTGCATCAGCCATCGAAAGATGTGTAAAAGAGTATTATCCGGACGTAGAAGTGAAGATCGAGCATGCAGAAGGTCTTGCAGAATGTAAGAAGATCCTCTCCATGGCAAAGGTCGGAAGAATGAACGGCTGCCTGATCGAAGGAATGGGCTGTCCGGGCGGATGTGTAGCCGGAGCCGGAACCAACATTGAAGTTCCAAAGGCACAGAAAAAGGTAAAAGAATTTGTTGCAGGTTCAACAAAAGCACTGCCGCCAAAGGAACTCGAAGAGATTGAACTGAAATAAAATCCGAAAATAAAGAGTGGTAAAGAAGCAGGCGGAACGTTGACAAACCGCCTGTTTCTCTTTATAATTAAAAGTCAGTATTGACAAAATCAATGTTATGATATAACAGGATAGCTTAGATGAAGGAGAGCAGGAGGAGATTATGCAGAAATACGGAGTAAATGAATTAAGAAGAATGTTCCTGGAATTCTTTGAAAGCAAAGAACATCTTGCAATGAAAAGTTTTTCACTGGTGCCGCACAACGATAAGAGTCTGTTGCTGATCAATTCAGGAATGGCGCCTTTAAAACCATATTTTACCGGGCAGGAGATTCCGCCCAGAAGAAGGGTTACCACCTGTCAGAAATGTATTCGTACCGGTGATATCGAGAATGTAGGAAAAACAGCAAGACACGGTACATTTTTTGAGATGCTTGGCAATTTTTCTTTCGGAGATTACTTTAAGCATGAGGCAATAGCATGGACATGGGAATTTCTGACTGAGGTAGTAGGACTGGATCCTGACAGGCTGTATCCGTCTGTATATGAAGATGATGATGAAGCGTGGGAGATCTGGAATAAAGAGATTGGAATTCCGGAAGAACGCATCTTCCGTTTTGGAAAAGAAGATAACTTCTGGGAGCATGGCTCCGGCCCTTGCGGTCCTTGTTCAGAAGTATATTATGACCGTGGAGAAAAGTATGGCTGTGGAAGTCCTAACTGTACAGTAGGTTGTGAATGTGATCGTTATATGGAGATCTGGAATAATGTATTTACCCAGTTTGACAATGACGGCAATAACAATTATACAGAGCTTGAGCAGAAGAATATTGATACCGGTATGGGACTGGAGCGTCTTGCATGTATCGTTCAGGATGTGGATTCCATGTTTGATATTGATACTCTGAAATCACTGAGAGATCATGTCTGCCGTCTTGCCGGCGTGGAATATGGAAATGATGACGCGCATGATGTATCGATCCGTGTAATTACTGACCATATCCGTTCTGTTACATTTATGATATCAGATGGAATCATGCCATCTAATGAAGGAAGAGGCTATGTGCTCCGTCGTCTGCTCAGACGTGCATGCCGCCATGGAAGATTACTGAATATTCCGGGAGAATTCCTGGTGGAACTCGCACAGACTGTGATTGATGGTTCCAAAGACGGATATCCGGAGCTGGAAGAAAAGAAAGAATTTATCTTTAAGGTAATAGCAAAAGAAGAAGATCAGTTTAATAAGACGATCGATCAGGGCCTTTCTATCCTGTCTGAACTGGAAACTGAGATGGCAAAGAAGGGAGAAACAGTTCTCTCCGGTGATAAAGCATTTAAGCTGTACGATACTTATGGATTCCCGCTGGATCTTACCAAAGAGATTCTGGAAGAAAAAGGGCTTGCCGTAGATGAAGAAGGTTTCAAAGCTTCTATGGAGGTACAGAGAAAGACGGCTCGTGAAGCCCGCGAAGTAACGAATTATATGGGTGCAGACGTAACTGTATATGAGTCCATTGATCCATCTGTGACGACAGAGTTTGTAGGATATGAGAACCTTGCATATGACTCAAAGGTAACTGTGCTTACAACAGATGCGGAACTGGTAGATGCTCTTTCTGACGGAGAAAGAGGAACAATTTTTGTGGAAAAGACTCCGTTCTATGCAACCAGCGGTGGACAGGAAGCCGATAAAGGTGTTATTCGTACTGCAGACGGAGAATTTGTGGTAGAGGATGTTGTAAAGCTTCTCGGAGGAAAATTCGGACATATCGGTCATGTGACGAAAGGCATGATTAAAGTTGGTGATACAGTGACTCTGGAGGTAGATAAGGATAATCGTGCGCTTGCGGCGAATAACCACAGTGCAACTCATCTTCTCCAGAAGGCACTCCGCATGGTTCTCGGCAATCACGTTGAGCAGGCAGGATCTTTGAATAATGCAGAAAGACTCAGATTTGACTTTACACATTTTTCAGCTCTGACAGAAGAAGAACTGAAAAAAGTAGAAGAGATCGTCAATCAAGAGATTCAGAACCGCCTTCCGGTTGTTGTCAGAAATATGCCGATCGAAGAGGCAAAAAAGACAGGCGCGGCAGCTCTCTTTGGTGAAAAATATGGTGATATTGTACGAGTTGTCAGCATGGGAGATTTCTCTATCGAATTCTGTGGAGGTACGCATGTAGCTAATACCGGAGACATTATGGCATTTAAGATCCTTTCTGAGACAGGCGTTGCGGCAGGCGTACGAAGAATTGAGGCGCTCACTGCAAAAGGTCTTATGAATTACTACGAGGATCTGGAAATGAAGCTTCATGAAGCCGCAAAACTTTTGAAGGCAACTCCGGATCATCTTACAGAGAAAGTGACACATCTCCTTGGTGAGAATAAAGCTCTTAAGAGTGAAGTGGAAAGCCTGAAGAGTAAGCTTGCAAAGGATGCCATGGGCGACGTTATGGATCAGGTAACAGAAGTAAAGGGCGTGAAACTCCTTGCAACAAAACTGGAAGGTGTAGATATGAACGGCCTTCGTGATCTTGGCGACCAGTTAAAAGACAAGCTGGGTGAAGGTGTCATCCTTCTGGCTTCCGTCAATGAAGGGAAAGTCAGCCTGATGGCTATGGCGACTCCCGGAGCAATGGAAAAGGGTGCTCATGCAGGTAATCTGATTAAGGCAGTTGCCGGATGTGTTGGCGGCGGCGGTGGCGGTCGTCCGAACATGGCCCAGGCCGGAGGCAAGAATCCGGATGGTGTGGAAGCTGCGATTGCTAAAGCACGAGAGGTTCTGGAAGGACAGATTGCTTAAGATATTGACATTAAAATATCTAAAGTTGAAGAAAATTGTTGACGTACTAGAAAAATATGTTATAATCATATGTAGTGCAATAAAAATACCCGATCAGTCGTATGATGCACAATATCGGACTGGAGGGGAGGTTAGGTGTGAGACTATGTCAAATGTAATCGTTAAAGAAAACGAGTCGTTAGATAGCGCTTTACGCAGATTCAAAAGAAACTGTGCAAAAGCTGGTATTCAGCAGGAGATTCGCAAAAGAGAACATTACGAAAAACCAAGTGTTAGACGTAAAAAGAAATCTGAAGCTGCTAGAAAACGTAAGTATAACTAATATGTGCAAGAATAGAGTGCTTTACAGCACTCTATTTTAATACCTGAAATGCAGTTGTAAAAAGATAAAAAATAATTAGAAAAAGTATTGACGTTTGATTCATGCAGGTATATACTTTATTACGTTAAAGGGCAAGGGTGCCGTATCATTGATACGGTGCCCTTTTTCTTTTGTTAATAATTAGATTATTGGATGAAAGTGAGGAGTTTATTATGAGACTGAAAGATACGGGTCTTACAGCGCAGGAATTAAAAGACATTGTTAATAAGTACATGGTGGAGACATATGAGCGCTATGATTTCATCGCTGAAAGAGCAGAAGGCATGTATCTGTATGACGAAGAAGGAAACGCTTATCTTGATTTTTATGGTGGTGTTGCTGTTAACAGTGCGGGAAACCGTAACCCTAAGGTGGTTGCTGCCATTAAAGATCAGGTTGATGATATAATGCATACATTTAACTATCCATATACCATTCCACAGGCACTTCTGGCAAAGAAAATCTGTGATACAATCGGTATGGATAAGATTTTTTATCAGAATTCCGGTACAGAAGCCAATGAATGTATGATTAAGATGGCAAGAAAATATGGTGTCGATAATTTCGGACCGGAAAAATATCACATAATCACAGCAAAACAGGGCTTTCATGGAAGAACTTACGGTGCAATGTCTGCAACAGGTCAGCCTGATAATGCAATCCAGATGGGATTTAAGCCTATGCTTCCTGGATTCTCTTACGCAGAGTTCAATAATCTGGAAGATTTTGCTTCCAAGATCACCGAAAATACCATTGCTATCATGATCGAGCCTGTACAGGGTGAAGGTGGTGTGCGTCCTGCAACACAGGAGTTTATTGAGGGACTTCGCAAACTTTGCGATGAAAAAGGATTGCTGCTTCTGTTTGATGAAGTTCAGACAGGATGGGGACGTACAGGTGCACCGATGGCATTCATGGGATATGGTGTAAAACCGGATGCAGTGTCCATGGCTAAAGCAGTCGGAGGCGGAATGCCACTTGCAGCATGCTGTGCATCAGCAAAAGTTGCAAAAGCATTTACAGCCGGAACACATGGTTCTACTTATGGTGGACATTGTGTTGCATGTGCAGCCGGACTTGCAGCTGTAACAGAGATTCTTGATAATAATCTGAGCGAAAATGCAAAAGTAATGGGTGACTATATGAAGGCAGAACTTGCAAAACTTCCACACGTGGTAGAGGCAAGAGGACGCGGACTTCTGGTAGGATGTGAATATGATATCCCAATCGCGGTAGACGTAAAACATGGTTGCCTTGACAGAATGGCTCTGATCACAGCAATCGGAAATAAGGTAAATCGTATGATCCCACCGCTTGTCGTTACCAAGAAGCAGATTGATGAACTGATAGGTATTATGCGTGAATCTATCGAAGAAGCAGCCGCTGAATATGCAAAGAAAGCCAGCTAACAGGTCTTCTGGCAATTACAAAAATACCGGCATGGAACTCCATGACCGGTATTTTTTTGAATGAATGTAATATGACTGTGCTTTACAGAAGGTTGAGGTTTTTCATCTCCTGATAGAGTCTTCCGATCGGAAGCCCCACTACATTGTTATAGTCTCCGGATATTTCTTTGATATGAATGGCAAAAGGCCCCTGAATACCGTATGCGCCGGCTTTATCCAGTGGATCTCCGGTATCAATATAAGAGAGAAGTTCTGTGCGGGAGACCGGATAAAAGGTCACATCTGTCCTTTCGTAAAAATCATGGGTATATGTCTGATTATTTTTGTGGATTGTAAGAGACACCCCTGTATAGACCTGATGTGTACGGTCTGACAACATAGAAAGCATATCAAGTGCTTCCGTCTCATCTGCAGGCTTTCCAAGAATCTCTTCATTATATACAACTACCGTGTCTGCGCCGATGATGACAAAGTCCTCCCGGTGCGTTTGAACATATTGCTCATAGACATTCCATGACTTCTGATGTGCCAGTTCCATGACAACCTTACAGGGAACCGTCTGCGTGATCTTTTCTTCCACATCAGATGGAATTACTTCATAGGAAAGACCGGCCTGCGTCAGCAGTTCACGACGACGCGGAGAAGCAGATGCTAAAATATATTTCATGTTAAAATACTCCTTTTCCTCTTGCTGTACATGTATCATATTATAACACAGTCTTGTCCGGATTATCAAACACTGTACAGAGAAAGATGTATCGTTTGCAAAGAATCATAAGATTCGCTATAATGTAAAAAAGATAAACAGCAGATATATCTAAAAAGATAAAATGGAGGAAATAATATTATGTATATCAGCGAGATCAGAACCAAGGCACCGACAGATGAGAGGATGCCGCTGGAACGAAAAATGTATGATATGTTAGATAAACTGAAGATTCCCTATGAACAGGTAGATAATGATCCGGCTGCATCCATGGAAGAATGTGCTGCAATTGATGAGGCAATCGGTACAGAGATTCGTAAGAACGTATTTTTATGCAATCAGAAAAAGACAACTTTTTTCCTGCTGGTAATGCCTGCCAATAAAGCCTTTGACACATCCTCTTTCAGTAAAAAGCTGGGTGTGTCACACATGTCATTTGCTCCACCGGAAAAGATGCTGGAACATCTTGGAACGACACCGGGATCTGCCAGTGTAGCAGGTCTTCTGACGGATGAGGATGACTATGTTCAGGTTATTATAGATAAAGAGGTTGCGGAGGCAGAATGGTTCGGATGTAATCCGGGAATCAATACCAGTCATCTGAAATTTAAAACCAAAGATCTTCTGAACAAATTCCTGCCGGCGATTCATCACAGGGCACGAATTGTTGATTTATAGAAAATTGCGGAAGAACAGATGGGAGAAGGAGGGATGGATTCATGCAGAAGGTATCCGGAGAAGAACTTCAGGCAGCTCTTGAAAGCAGGCAAAAAGACGAGAGACTTTCATTTCGGGAAAAATCCTTTTGCAATATGGATCTGACCGGATGGGATCTGCACAATATCGATTTTACATTGAGCGAATTCAGAGATGTGGTTCTGGATGAAGTAAATCTCCAGAACAGCAGTATTGAAAATGCGCTTCTGGATGGTTGTCCAATGAAGCATGTAAATCTGAGAAGAGCCAATATGCGGACGGCATCCATGCGGTATTGTGATATGTCCGGATGTCATATTGAAGGTGCCGATCTGTTTGGTGCAGTTCTGGAATATGCAGTTCTGACCGGAGTTACATCGGATGAGGAGACACAATGGTTTCGCATGCACTGTCCGGAGACAGGTCCGATTCTCGGATATAAAAAATGTTTTAATGACAGGCTGGTTCAACTGCTGATCCCCGCAGATGCAAAGCGAACATCTGCGACGCTTCCGTCTTGCAGATGCAATAAAGCAAAGGTGTTAACGATCAAGAGTTTTGATGCATCGGAAGAATATACGGAAGCCTGGTCCCTGGTAGATGAAAATTTTGTGTATCGAAAAGGGCAATGGGTGGAAGTGCCTGATTTTAATGAAGACAGATGGATGGATTCCACAACGGGAATTCATTTCTGGATGACCAGAGAGGAAGCCATCGGATATTAGGAGAGAAATATGGGAAAGACATCAGAAGAACTTCGACAGATATTAAACAGAATTGATCACAGAGGATATCCGGCGTATAAAGATACAAGAGGTATCTATCAGTTTGGAAGATATCTTCTTGCAATCGAGCATGTCCAGGGAGATCCATTTGCATCTCCGTCCAGATTAAGTGTGAAAGTACCCGGGAAATATGCCGGTTTTCCGGCTGAATTATATGATAAGCCTTATAAACGCATTGCGCTTTCGGATTATCTGATCCGGAGCTTTCAACATCAGACTGACAGGTATTCTTTTCAGGCAAAAGGATCGGGAAAAAGCGGAATGATCTCTGTCACAAGATGCGGACAGGAAATTCTGGATCGAACGGCCTGTACGATTGATGAAAAAAATGGAGATATTACGGTACGATTTGAGGTGGGATTTCCTGCAAATGGCCGAACGATCAATGCAGGGGAGCTGATTCGAATATTGTTCGATTTTCTTCCGGAGTGTGTGGAAAAGGCATTATATTACAAGAAAGCTGACAAGACCAGGGTGCAGAAAGTCATGGAATTGTCGGTTGATCAGGAATACATCCGCAATCAGCTGAAAGAACAGAACCTGATTGCTTTTGTGGCGGATGGATCAATTCTCCCCCGGGAATCGGGTGTATCACAGAGGCCGATGAAACAGGCAATCGCGTTTCAAAGTCCGGAGTCCATGAAAGTGACGATGAAGCTTCCTTTTCATGGAGAACTGCAGGGAATGGGGATTCCAAGAGGGGTAACACTGATTGTCGGAGGCGGTTATCATGGAAAATCTACGCTCTTGAAGGCTCTGGAATCAGGAGTATATCCTCACATAGCCGGTGATGGAAGAGAATATGTGGTAACGGATCCGTGTGCGGTAAAGATCCGTGCGGAGGATGGAAGAAGTATCCGCCATACGGATATCTCCATGTTTATTAATGATCTTCCGAATGGCAAAGATACGACAGCATTTGATACGGAGGATGCAAGCGGAAGTACTTCTCAGGCTGCAAATGTGACGGAGAGTATGGAGGCCGGTGCGACGACTCTTTTGATTGATGAAGATACCAGTGCAACGAACTTTATGGTTCGTGATGAATTGATGCAGCAGGTCATCCATCGTGATATGGAGCCGATCACACCGTTTATAGAACGTGTGCGGGCAATTTATGATGAATTTGGAATTTCTTCTGTCATCGTAGCCGGAAGTTCAGGGGCTTATTTTCAGGTGGCGGATCATATCATTCAGATGGAACGATATGTGCCAAAGGAGATTACAGAGATTGCCAGAGAAGCGGCATCGGCATACCCAAGGCTTCAGATTCCGGAGGACAAGCTTAAGATGCCTTCGGGAGAAAGAATTGTAAAACCAGATGGAAATCTTCGCCATAAAGGACGAATCAAGATGAAAACAATGGGAAGAGACGGAGTCATGCTGAATCATGACACGATTGATCTCAGATACGTAGAACAGCTGGCAGATTCTGAACAGCTGACCAGCCTGGGGCACATTCTTCGATGTATGGAAGAAGAGATATTTGACGGGCATAAGACGGTAGGACAGGCGGTAGAGGCAGTATGGAAGAAGCTGTGTATGCAGGGACTTTCTGCTGTATGCGAGGGAAGCAGTGTTCCGGGGAATCTTGCAATGCCTCGAAAACAGGAGATCTATGCCTGCGTGAACCGATATCGAAAACTGGGGACTGTTACAAAAAAATAGCCGCCTGAATTGACATTTACATTGCTCATATCTATAATAATGTAGAATCATGTATGATAATAAGGGGATTGTATACTATGAGAGTGATTGCAGGAAGTGCAAGAAGAATACAGTTAAAGACACTGGAAGGAATGGATACCAGACCGACAACAGACAGAATTAAAGAAACGTTATTTAATATGATCGCACCGTATCTGTATGATCGTATGTTCCTGGATCTGTTTTCCGGAAGCGGAGGAATTGGAATCGAAGCTCTGAGCAGAGGTGCCATGGAAGCCGTATTCGTGGAAAAGAATCCAAAAGCAATGGCATGCATTAAAGAGAATCTGAAGCGGACTCATCTGGAGAAAAAAGGAATCACGATGTCTATGGATGTCATGACTGCGCTCTATAAACTGGAAGGAGATAAGCAGTTTGACTATATTTTTATGGATCCTCCGTATGAACATGAGCTGGAACGCAGGGTGCTGGAATATCTTGCGGATTCTGATCTTCTGGCGGATGCTGGAGTCATCATTGTAGAAGCATCCAAGATGACTGATTTTTCGTATGTGGAAGATCTTGGTTACTCCGTCCTGAAAACGAAGGTCTATAAAACAAATAAGCATGTATTCCTTGAGAAGACAGGGAGGAAGGAAATATGTTAAGAGCAATCTATCCGGGAAGCTTTGATCCCGTTACATATGGACATCTGGATGTGATCAAACGATCATCCAAACTGGTAGATGAATTAATTGTCGGAGTATTGAATAATAAGGCAAAAACCCCGTTGTTTTCCGTAGAAGAACGTGTTAAAATGTTAGGTGAAGTTACAAAAGATATGCCAAATGTTAAGATAATTCCGTTCGAGGGATTACTGGTAGATTTTGCACGTAAGACGGGTGCAAGAATGGTTATAAGGGGTCTTCGGGCAATTACGGACTTTGAATATGAGCTTCAGATGTCTCAGACCAATCATAAGATGGAACCTGATGTTGAGACGGTATTTTTGACGACCAGTCTGGAGTACTCCTATCTTAGTTCTACGACAGTAAAGGAAGTGGCGGCTTTTGGAGGGGATATTTCTCAATTTGTACCACCGGTTGTGCTGGAGAATATTGAGAAAAAGCGGAAATAATTAAAAAGGAGAGTGTAGATTATGAGCAGCCGTATTGAACAGATTATTGAAGAAATTGAAGAGTATATTGACAGTTGTAAGTTCCAGCCGTTATCCACAACAAAGATTATTGTTAATAAAGATCAGATGGACGAGCTTCTTCGTGAACTTCGCATGAAGACACCGGATGAGATAAAGCGTTACCAGAAGATCATTGCCAATAAAGATGCGATTTTGGCAGATGCACAGGCAAAGGCGGACAGTCTGATTGAGGATGCTCAGATTCAGACCAGTGAACTGGTCAGCGAGCATGAGATCATGCAGCAGGCCTATGCACAGGCTAACGAGATAGTGACTGCTGCTACTGAGCAGGCACAGCAGATTCTGGATAATGCTACCAGTGACGCCAATGATATTCGTATCGGTGCAATGCAGTATACCGATGATCTTCTTTCTCAGGCAGAGAGCATTATCGGACATACGCTTGACAGCTATACGACCAAATATGATGGTCTGGTTAATTCTCTGCAGGAATGTTATGATATGGTTCGTAATAATCGTGCGGAACTTGAGATCCCGGAACAGTCACCGAGAGGACTGGAAGCTGAGTACGGCAGCAATGGATATGCTGATGCTGGTTATACGGAAGATACTTACTCTAATGATGGCTATGACGATGGCTATCATGAAGAACCGGATATGGATTTTCAGGAAGAATATGACGGTTAATCCGGGATCAGATGTTTACAGGATAATAAAATAAAAACAGGAAAGAAGGCTGGTTACCATTGTGGTAATCAGCTTTTCTGCGATATATGGAAAGATTGGCAATCCGGTTCCGCTGATCATGGATC
>JAEDLC010000025.1 GCA_016295505.1 Dorea sp. | reverse complement strand
TGTAATTCGACTGAACGCCGGAAGTTTCCCGGTGTCATCGAACGAAAACGAAGAAAATTACGGGACAGAGTCTTTTCTGTATTGTAACCAACTTCAAGTGCAATCGTAAGAATACTTTTATCTGTTTCCAGAAGGAGTTCGGAGGCACGATTCACCCGTATGTAGTTCAGATAATCGTTAAAATTCATTTCCACCTGGAAAAGTAAGATACGATTCAGTTCTTTTGGTGATATGCCAAACTGGTCACTGACTGTTCTGGGGTGCAGATCCTCAGCATAGTGTCTGTATATATAAGAGACAATAGAATAGAAGACCCGGCGGTCTTTGATGCGGCATTTTTCCCCGACAGACTGGTAGGTTTTCCGGAAATCATTCGCTCGCATTCCGACTCGTGCCAGAAAAACTTTGCTGATATGAGCGCTGTCAACAAAGCCCAGAATCTCAGCGAGTTCTTCCAGTGTAAAATCTGTATACAATAGATAATTGATAGTTTTGCCGACTCTCATTTCGTTTAACAGATCAAAAAATGATAATCCGGTTTTTTTCTTTATATACGAGCTGATTGCAGACTCACTCATGTAAAATTTTTGCGACAGCATAGAAAGAGTGATCTTTTCGTTTAAATGAGTATATAAATACTGAAATATTTCACTGGCTTCAATTAAGGAGGCTGATGTCGGCATGGTCCGGTTGGCGCGAATAAATGAAACGATGATTTCTATCAGCTTGTTTGTTATGTATAGATTACTTATACCATGCGATTCCACAGCGAAACTGGAGTCGGAACTGTTTATCTGCGACTGTGCCTGGAGCTCTTCCTTGATCTGAAGAAATAGTTGTTTCATCTGTTCATAACTTTGCGTGTCGAGAGAAGCGATAGGTGCCTTGAACATGGATTGGGCGACGGAGAGATGTACACTGTCCGGATTATAAAATGTTTTGATGATTTCATTAATGTTATCAAAGTAATAGGCGACAACAAAAAATTGAAGAGGTGATTTCACCTCTATGATATCTGTGATCTGCCATGGAAGGACGGAAACGAGAGCCCCTTTTTGAAGATGATATTCTTTATCATTTAGCAAAAGAGTACCTTCGCCTTCGTTTATCAGCCATAATCTGGACAGGGGATGGATCAAAGGGGTGGTGGGTGCGGATATCACTTCTACATCAAAGCCGCATAATCTGGATTCGTCCTCGTTTGAACAGTAGATGCTTTGAATCGGTACCAGTTTTGACATTCGTTTGACCTCCGATTGATGGTTTCTTACACAAATTATAAGATATTTGAAATTTATATGCAAGAGAATGAAATTGAAGAAACAGAGAGAATAATATTGGAAATATATAAGGAAAAGAGCAGAAAATAAGTCAGGAGGGTGATCAGGTTATGGAAAAAATTGTAATTGCATTAGGAGGTAATGCGCTCCAGACAAAAGGCAGTGCACCGACGGCAGAGTGTCAGCTGGAAACAGTAAAAAGAATATGCGAAAAGATTGCAGATATCAGCTGCAAAGGATATGAAGTTGCAATTGTACATGGAAACGGGCCGCAGATCGGACGAATTTTACTTGCATCTGAGTCTGCGAATGATGTAACACCTGCAATGCCGTTTGATGTATGCGGTGCCATGAGTCAGGGCTATATCGGATATCACATTCAGCAGGCATTGAAATATGCACTGAGTGTTCGAAATAAAAACTGTCCGGTGCTTACTGTGGCAACACAGGTAGTAGTTGATGAAAAAGATCCCGGATTCACGAATCCGACGAAACCGATCGGACCTTTTTACAGTGAGGAAGAGGCCCTGGTTCTGCAAAAAGAAAAAGGCTACACCATGAAGGAGGATGCAGGAAGAGGCTGGAGAAGAGTCGTTGCATCACCGATTCCGAAGAGAATCGTAGAAATAGGCGCAATTAAAAACTTATGGTCATCCTCGATTGTGATTTCCTGTGGTGGCGGCGGTATCCCGGTGATTGAAAAGATGGATGGAACACTTCAGGGAGTTCCGGCTGTCATTGACAAAGATTTTGCAGCAGAACTTCTGGCAGAGCAGGTAGATGCGGATGTTCTCATGATCCTGACCGAGGTGGAAAAAGTAGCTATTAACTGGGGAAAAGAAAATCAGCAGAATCTGGATCATATGAGTCTGAAGGAAGCGGCCGGATATGTGGAGGCCGGGCAGTTCGCACCCGGAAGTATGCTGCCGAAAGTGGAGGCGGCTATGAAATTTGCACGTACATACCCTGATAAAAAAGCGATTATAACAAGTCTTGATAAAGCAATAGACGCTCTGGAGGGAAAAACCGGCACGGTCATCACATTTTGATGGATTGTTGTATCATACATTCGCATCATTCTGGTATTATGCAGTTTTTACAAGAAAAGCCGAGGTAAGCGAGTCAGTGCCGGAGCGTTCCTGTAAAAACTGCATATAACAAAAGATTTTGCGATCATCCCTGTAAAGTTTTAATCCGTAATTTCTTTATATCCGTCCTCTGTTTTTGTAAAGAGAGGAAGTTTTTTTAAAAACAGAATATCTTCTCTTTGAGCGGCTTTGCCTTCTGCCAGTAAAGCAGCTTTTTTTACAATCTGCGCACCTGCGTTTTCTGCAAGAACTTCCAGAGCATGAAGCGATTCTCCTGTTGAGATTACGTCATCAATAATACAGATTTGTTTTCCGCGAATCTTTCCCGCATCTACACCGTCCAGATACAGATGCTGTTCTCCGGTTGTGGTGATGGAATGGACTGAAGCGGAAACAACGTCCTGCATGTAAGATTTTTTACTTTTTCTTGCAACAATAAATTCCTTCAATCCAAGACATTTGCTGACCTCATAGGCGAGAGCGATTCCCTTTGCTTCCGCAGTAAGAATGGCATCCACCGGACCGATTAATTCTGCCAGTTTTGGGGCGCAGGCAGCGACAAGCTCTGTGTCTCCCAAAACAACAAAACTGGCAAAAGCGGTATCTTCATTGATTGGGATAAATGGAAGTACTCTATGAACTCCACATAATTCCATTGTATATTCAGTCATGATATTTCCTCCAGATTATAAATTAAATTCCAAGAAATCTTACAATGATACCGGCTATCATTCCAAGGAATGGGTTGGTAACAGCTGTGACAACCAGAGTTGATCCACCGACAGCCGCGTTGGTTGCAAGCGCAGCCGGTGCGTCTAAAGCAACCGTTTTGAATATTCCAAGCACGAATAAAAATCCGGCAATGGAAGAGGCCGGAACATATTTGCTGATTTTTGGCAGGATACCAAGAATCAGAATTACGCCGATCACAACCATCATTGCTACACCGGCCCAGACCGGATGCGGTGCGCTGGCAGTTGCGGAGATAATGGATTCTACAGGAGCCCCTCCAAAGAAGGAAGATCCCATATCAGCCAGAGAAGAGATTACTGTCAGATGATCAATGTTATAATTTCCGCTGGTTGCCATGCTGGCGGTGATGGATCCAAAAGAAATATTAGAACCGATATTCAGGCAGACCATACCGAGAGCACCCATGATAACATTTGTATTGATGGTAAATTTCTGACGGATGAATTTGTCGTCAACAACGACAATATTTTCTTTTTCTTTTTTGAAAAGGGCATTTGCGATACAGGATGCCACTACAGAGATAACGATGGTGTATACCAAAGTATTGCCATTGTTTCTGGTAATGTAATAAGTGATCATTGCAGCTGCAAGGGAGACCCCTCCTGCCAGCTTGTCCTTTGCAACCATATCGATGGCTGCTTTTGTCAAAATGATACCGACACCGGCCATCATTCCATAAGCGATATCCTCACCGACGAAGTTAACGATCTTTGTTAAAAGACCAAATACCCCGATCAGAGCCATGATGACTGCACCCAGAAAAATCATGGTGCATCGCTCGGAACGGTTTTTTCCGGCACTTCCGGCATAGGTGATTGTTTCTGCCTGGAATGAAATTGGTGCAACACTCTGCGTTACGGTGTTACCGATCGCGCCAATAAAAAAAGCCATTGCCGTAGGAATGGATGCAAATCCGAAAGTAAGGGCCAGTAATCCTTGTGGGAGTCCATTCAGTACAACTCCGATGACAGCCAGAACGTCTGTTAAAATGTTTGTCATATTTCCTCTCTTTCTGCATGTTTTCATGCTCTTTGGTATTCCGTGAATTCGGATAAATGATTAAATTCAAACGCTTGTATTATAATAGAAAGTGAATTATAATAAAATTACTAATATTACGTATGAAATATAATATTTTTATTATATGGAGGGTGATTGAATGACTCTGGAATCCTATCGGAATTTCGTTGCCATAGTAGAAAGCGGAAGTATTCTTGCAGCTTCAAAACGTCTCCTGATCGCACAGCCGTCATTGAGTAATCAGTTGAAAAATATTGAGCGTACCTACGGAGCGAAACTGATTAACCGGGGGAGTCGTTCCATTGAACTGACGGAAGCGGGTCGGATATTTTATATTAAGGCAAGGGAAATGTGCCGGATCGAAGAAAGTATTGGCACTTCCATTTCCTGCCAGCAGTCCGGATATCGGGAACAGCTCAAGATCTCTATCCCTGCCGGAAATTCGATTCATTATATCCATCGACTTTTTGAGAAGTTTGTGAAAAACAATCCGGACATCAATTATGATGTATACGAAATTCCCAGTGATTTTGTCGTTCCCAATGTTTTAAACGGCATCACGGAGATCGGATTAATCCGCGCCAGTATTCCTCAATATAACTCCCTTACAAGTTTCCCTTATGAAAAGGATGATATTGTGGCAATTATCCCAAAAGATCATCCTCTTGCGGCATCTGAGGAACCACTGGAAATTACAGATTTTATCGGAATTCCGCTTGCGATTCCATTTGATATTTTAAATATTGTTTATACGGTATTCGGGCAACATGCCGTTGCTCCAAATGTGTCCATTATCACATCAATTAACGAAACGGCTGTTGAATGGGCAAGATCCTTTCAAACGATTGCACTTATTCCATATGCAGAAGGTGATGAGAAGAAGACGTCCGATATGGTGGTACGATCTATTGCAAATGAAGGAATGTATGTTTTGAATGTTTTCCTGATTCGAAAGGACAGAGAACTTTCCCATGTCGGACAGATGTTTCTGCGGGAGATTGGAATTGAAGTGCAGCCATTGAGCGCTCCGGGAAAATCCCAAGACCCAGATGAAAGAATTTGACAGAAAATGATTGTACGATTCTAGAATAAATGAGGAGGAATAGCAATGTTAAAAGAAAAAATGTTGTGGATCTTTTATGAAGATATGTTGAAGGATGAGTATCGACAATGTATGGATGAAGGTCGGTGTGTGGAACCGTATGCACCGGAGATAGACCGAATCCTTGCAATCCAGGATGAAGAGGAGCGAAACCGGCAGGCGAAGGAGCTTCTGATCAGGATGGAAGAGGCGCCGATAAAGGAGGATTTCAGATATCAGGAACCGACAGCCCTTGAAGATATCAGAAACTGCCTGAGCAGCGAAGCCGAGAAAATCTATGCATATGATACAGAGGAATTTCGAAACAGAATCACCGGCGCGATCTATGGAAGGGTGATTGCCTGTGTGCTGGGAATGCCGGTGGAAGGATGGATGCGCGGAAAGATTCATGCTTATCTGAAAGATACCGATCAGATGCCGCTCCAATATTATATCTCATCGTCCGGGAAGGAGGAGATCCGTCAGAAATACGACCTCAGGGAAATGGATCCCATGACCTCCTATGACAGACAGAAGGTATGCTGGTTTCAGAATCTGAAGGGAACATTTCCAAACGACGATGATATCAATTATACAATGATTGCTCTCAAACTGGTGGAGCGTTATGGCAGGAATTTCACCAGAGAAGATGTTGCGGAAGCGTGGCTTCTGGGATTCCCGGCTTTCCATGCCTGTACAGCAGAGAGGGCTGCGATCCGTAATCTGATGAATGGAGTTCTGCCGCCGAAGTCAGCGGTGTTATGCAATCCGTACAGAGAATGGATCGGTGCGCAGATCAGGGGTGACTTCTTTGGGTACATCAATCCCGGAAACCCTGGCGAGGCTGCGCGTATGGCATACCTGGACGCATCCGTATCACATGTAAAGAACGGCGTATATGGAGAGATGTATATTGCAGCTCTGATCAGTATGTGCTTTGTGCCGGAGCTTTCCATGAAAGAACGGATCCGTGTGGCATTATTGCAGATTCCTCCAAGGAGCCGCCTGAAGGAAAGCCTGGATGAGGTATGTCGGTGGAAGGAAGACGGATGGACTTATGAGGCGATGGTCGATGAAGTACATAAGAGATACCGGGAGGAAGAGATGTATGACTGGTGTCTGACCATACCGAATGCGATGCTGGTAACTGCATGTCTGCTGTGCTGTGAAGAGTTTGATGCTGCGATCACAGCTGCGGTACTGGCCGGGTTTGATACTGACTGTAATGGAGCGACCGTCGGCTCAGTGATGGGAGCACTGCATGGGTTTGAGGCAATCGATCCGAAATGGTATGAAGCGTTTGATGGAATTGCTCACACCAGTGTACATGGATATCACGAGATGTCATTAAAGGAGATGGCGGAACGAACCATTATGCAGGTAGAACACATGACGCGTATATAAATGGAGGGAATTCATGAAGATCTATGATATATCACAGGAAGTATTCGGATGCGAGGTATATCCCGGGGATCCGGTACCGGAAAAAGAGATGTTGTCCAGAATATCGGAAGAATCAGCGTGCAATCTGTCAGCATTCCGTATGTGTTCGCATAATGGAACACATGTAGATGCACCGTATCACTTTTTGGAAGACGGAAAAACCATAGATGAACTGGAACTTAAGCGATTTGTCGGGTATGCGTATGTGACAGAGCAGGAAGGAACTCTGACAGCGGAGGATGCGATCGGGATTCTCGAAAAGGCGAGGGAAGCGGACAGACAATCTGCAAAGCGAATTCTGATCAAAGGTGATGCTGTGGTGTCGGCGGAAGCGGCAGATGTCTTTGCGGAAGCCGGAATCCTGCTTCTTGGAAATGAATCGCAGACCTTTGGGCCGGCAGATGCACCGATGGAGGTACACCTGAAGCTTCTGGGGGCGGAGATCGTACTTCTGGAGGGAATCCGCCTGGATATGGTGCCGGAAGGCGTTTATTTTCTGAATGCTGCTCCACTGAATCTTGGCGGAGGTGACGGGGCGCCGTGCAGAGCAATTCTGATGGAGATTGTGTGATATGTGGACAGAAATTGTATATGTGCAGTCGGTCATAGTTCGTTAAAAATTGTGCAATGCGCTGTAAACACGTTAATGTGGTAAAGATTTTTTGGTCAAATTATTACCCGTTGTAGGATAATTATATGTAATAACAGGACAATTATATGAAGCGCAGAGGGCCAAATGTATGTATAATTTATTATACAAGCAGCAGGGAGTGAGCTGGGCCCTGCACAAAAAAAGGAGGACAAAGATATGAAAAAGTTTTTATCAATGCTTCTTGTGACTGCAATGGTAGCTTCCATGTTAGTTGGATGCGGCGGAAAGAAAAGCGAGAGCGGAAGCGATGAATCTGGGGATGTGACATTAGATATTATCATTTCCCAGTATGGTAACTACACACAGGAGTGGTGGAAAGAGTTTGAAGAGAACTTTGAAAGCGCCAATGAAGGAATTGATCTTAACATCGAGATCGTTTCCTGGAATGACATTTATGAAGTTGTTAACACACGTATTTCTACACAGGAGCAGCCGGACATTCTGAACATCAGCGGTTTTGCTGATTATGTATCAGATGATCTGCTGATGCCTGCAGAAGAATATGTATCTGATGAATTACAGGCTAATTTCGTTCAGAGCTTCTGGGAGTCCAATGAAATTGACGGAACTGTATGGGCACTTCCGATTCTGGCATCCTGCCGTGCTCTGTTCTGCAACATGGATCTGTTAAATGGCGCTGGTATTGATGCTGCTCCGGAAACATGGGATGATGTTCTTGCAGCATGCCAGGCAATCAAAGATACTTATGGTGATGAGATTGTTCCTTGGGGTCTTGATATCTCTACTGATGAGGGTCAGGCTGCATTCTCTTACTATACATGGAACTTTGGCGGCGGATTTGTAGATGACAATGGTGACTGGGCTCTGAATTCAGAGGAGAACGTAGAAGCAGTTGAGTACATTAAGAACCTTATTGATTCCGGATACTGCAACTCTGCACCGTTCACAGATACACGTTATCCATTACAGGATGCATTCAGTGCAGGAACACTGGCTATGATGATCGGACCTATGAACATGGTTGCTGCAGATTCTACAGTAAATTATGAAGCTGCAGATATCCCGGGCGAGCATGTAGCACTTGGTGTATGTGACCAGTTAATGGTATTCAAGGATGAGGAAGCCGGCGACGCACGTACAGAAGCTATCACAAAATTCTTTGATGCATTCTATGAAGTAGAGACATATTCTGACTACATGGTATATGAAGGCTTCTTACCTGCAACTCAGGATGCTTCTGCAAACCTTGCTGAGAACGCAGAGAAATACATTGTAGGCGGAACAGAAGATACAACAGGAAACAGCGAATACTTCGCAACATTCTGTGCAGTTCTTCCTAACTGCAAGTTCTATCCAATGCAGAAGACAGAGTGGATGGATGTAAGAAATGGTGTTATTGATGTTGAGCAGCAGGTATGCAGCGGCACCATGGATGCTCAGACTGCTTTAGATAATCTTCAGGCTGAGGTTGCTGAGTAATTCGTTTATCAATAGTTGATATGATAATATAAATTGCGAGGGCCGGCAGATTCGGCCCTCGTTTTTTAAGAAAAGTGAATGAAGAGGAGGCGCTATAGTGAGTAAAAAGAACAAAGCATTGTTGGTACTTCAGCCGTATATCTGGCTGCTGCCAAGTGTGCTCCTGATGGTGACCATGATCGTAGTTCCGATTATTTCCGTATTCAAGATATCGTTTTCCGAGGTGGGACGAAGCGGTCTGATCAAAGGATTTAACGGTATTGAGAACTATCTGGAAGTATTTCGTCAGCCGGCATTCTTGACGACATTACGGAATACTTTCGTGTGGACGATCGCAGTTGTTGGTCTGTCGACGGTTATCGGATTTATCCTTGCGATGGTTTTGAATCAGGAGTTTTTCGGACGGAAGCTCGTCCGTGCAGTTGTCATCTTTCCGTGGGCAACCGCACTCGTAATTCAGTCTGTAATCTGGAAGTATATTGTGAATGCGGATTATGGTTCACTGAATGTTCTCTTGAAAAAATTAGGTGTTATTAAAAGTTTTGTAAACTGGACGGGAACTGCGCAGAGCATGTTTGCATGGGAATGTTGGGTCGGTATCTTTGTAACATTTCCGTTTGTTACCTTCTGCGTGCTGTCCGGACTGCAGGGAATCGATGCTGCATTATATGAATCCGCGGCAGTAGACGGTGCCGGATTCTGGAGCAAGCTTTTCAAGATCACTCTGCCTCTGGTTCGCCCAAGTCTTACAGTATCTACAGTATTGAATATTATTTACGTATTTAACTCCTTCCCGATCGTATGGACGATCTCCAAGGGAGCACCTGCGGATCAGACACATACGCTGGTTACATATCTGTATAAGCTGTCATTTACAGAAGGAAAGAGCGGACAGGCAGCGGCAGTATCCGTGATCGGATTTGTGATTCTGGCAATCCTTGCAAGTATCTACATGTTCATGTCACTTCGCGGAGAGGGGGAAGATTAAGATGACAGCAAAGAAAAAAGGCTGGCAGAAAGTTGCCTTATATGTATTTGTAATACTTCTGTGTATCGTTATATTATATCCTTACTTCGTGATGTTTATTACGGCACTTAAGGACAAGAACGAAATGTACGCGATCGACCACATTCTCCCTGAGATATGGCGTTGGTCGAACTTCGTGGAGATCTGGGATGCAGCTCCGGTACTTCAGTACTTCATCAACTCCATGCTGATCGCGGGTGGAGCAACGCTTCTTGCGATCCTTTGCGGAATTCCGGCGGCATATGCACTGTCCCGTATGAAATTCAAGGGAAAAGGAATCTTCATGGGTGCTGTTATTATGAGTCAGATGTTTTCACCGGTTGTTCTTCTGGTTGGTATCTATAAGATGATGGTGAATATCAGTCTGAATAACTCGATCCTGGGTCTGATTCTTTTGAATGCGGCATTTAACCAGGCATTTGCCATCTGGCTGCTTCGTGGTACGTTTGTGTCCATCTCTCCTGAAATGGAACAGGCAGCGAAGATTGACGGATGTGGTACGGTAAAGGCACTGATCAAGGTTCTGCTTCCGGTAGCGGCTCCGGGTATTATTACCACTCTGATCTTTGTATTTATCAATTCATGGAATGAATATACGATCGCATTGACATTGATCTCTACAGATGCATTCAAACCGATCACGGTAGGTATCAATGTATTCTACGGCTTTAACTTCATACAGTGGCAGTATCTGTTTGCTACTTCCCTGTGTGCTACGATTCCGGTCGTTGTACTGTTCCTGCTGATCGAGAAACATCTGGTGGCAGGTCTTACATCCGGTGGAGTAAAAGGCTAAAACATAACATAATATAAAAGACTGTTGCAGAATCTGGATATCAATTCTGCAGCAGTCTTTTTTGTGGTAAGAAAATTTATTCTTCTGCCTGATTGGTATTGAAGTATTTGGTTGATGAACTGTATTCGGAAGGAGACATACGTGTATATTTTTTGAATTGCAAAGAGAAGTACTGGTAGGATGAATAGTTCAGAATATTCGCAATCTGTGAAAATGTATACTGGCCTTCCCGGATCAGCTGCTTTGCCGTCTCGATTTTCAGACGGGAAAAGAACTCGATGACACCACAGCCCTTGTGCTGATGGAATAATTGCTGAAGCTGTGTACGGCTGATGATGTTGTCACGGCATATGTCTGCGACAGTCAGAGTGTCATAGACATGATTGGAAAGGTAAAGAGTTACCTGTTCCAGTAGTTTTTTGTCATTTCGTTTGGTACGGGTAACTGCGCCCGTAGGAAATCGCTGAACATCTGTAGAATGCGCACAGCGGCGGAGCATGTTTAACAGAAGCAGTTCCAGGGAAGCCTTGATGATCTGCTCACTTCCGAAAGGTGTATTCGTGAATCGCCGGAGCCTGGAAACATAAGGGTGATTCAGCGGAGTGTAGAAGGTACGTTTCGCTTCCGTAATGATCTGGCTGAGGTACTGAGTCTCGAGATCATTTGCGCGAAGGACTTTATTTTCAAAAAAACTCATGCACGGAGCCGTACAGTCGAAGGAAACTACAATGAGGTTGGGAGCACTTTTCCCGTTGGAACGAAGTGCATGAAACTCATTGGGTTTGTGAAAGACGATCTCTCCGCTTTCGAGCGGAAACTTTTTCTCATCCGCCGTGACTTCGATCACACCGGAATCCACAAACAGCAGTTCCCAGAAGTTGTGGGATTCGCCTTCGAATACAAAGTCGCGGGAGTATTCAAAATAATGAATCGAATAGATATTGGTAATATTAATTTCCTGCTTGAGAATAATGCTCTGATATTCTTTCTGCTGCATAGATAATTTTTCCGCCATTTATTCAAAACCTCCTTTCGCCATTGCCTTAATAGAAGAAGCATACTCTGAAGGTGTCATACCGGCTATTTTTTTAAACTGCCGTGAGAAGTAGTGGATGGAAGAGTACCCAAGCTGTTGGGAAATCTGTGTAAAGTTCATATGCTCTGTGCGGATCATCTGTTTGGCCGCATCAATCTTCATCTCCGAAAAATACTCAATCACACCCTTTTGCGTCCTGTCGTGAAAGAGCTTCTGCAGCTGGGATCGCCCGATCAGATTGTCGCGGCAGATCTGTTCCAGCGAGATGTGACGGCTCAGATTCTGTTCCAGATAATGGATCACACGGTTGAATACCTCGCTGTCACTGTGACTTTTGGTGGTTTTCTGCAGTTGCCTTGGAATATCCTTCTGCAGAATTGCGGGCGTCGACAGGCGTCTTACAATATGGATCAGAAAATGTTCCAGAAGAATCCGGAGCATCTGTTCCGAACCGAAGACTTCCGGTGATTTTTTCACCATATGCGTAAGATATGGATCGTCCAGACGCATGGAAAAGCAGTTTCTGGCCTCCGTGATGATCTCTGCGAGCAGACTGCGTTCCGCCTCATCAATGTGGAAACATTTATTTTCAAAAAATCCCATTACCGGACTGGAAGAAGAGAAAGACACAACGACAAGATTCGGAGCAATCGTTCCGGTGGCTTCTACATTGTGAAATTCATTTGGCTTATGAAATATAATATCTCCTTTTTTCAGTGTTGTGCGAAGAGAATCGGCAGTGACGTGAATCTCGCCTTTGTCGACATAGAGAAATTCCCAGAAATCATGAGATTCTCCTGCAAATGAAAAGGTGCTCATGTATTCAAAATAATGGACGGTATATAATTCATCGATAGAAATAGAATTTTCCAGATGTACGCCGATGTATGCCATGGGGATCTCCTTTGTGTGTTGTTTTGTATTATTTGCACGTGATATTTGTACTATTATATCATGAATGAAAAAATTGTACAATAAATACATGCAGATAATGCAAAAACAAAACAATGTTACAAAGTGAAAGCATTTCTCTTTTTTTCCCTGTTTTTCAGTGTTATACTAAGTAACGACAATAAGAGGCAATAAAATTGGATCAGAGGCGGAATATGAAGAGTTTGATGATTATTTTCGGGATTTTAATGATACTTTCGGCAGGTTATCTGTATATGATCTGCCCGCGGATATTCGGCAGGCCGGATATTTCCGGGTTTCTGGGCGTATATTATGCACACAGGGGTCTGTTCGACAATCGGACAAATGCGCCGGAAAATTCTGTAAATGCAATTCGAAAAGCAGTCGAAGCAGGATATGGGATCGAGTTTGACATTCAGCTTACAAAGGATGATGTTCCGGTGGTCTTTCATGATGCCTCCCTGAAAAGGATGTGTAATGTGGAGGGGAATATCTGGGAATATACGTGGGAAGAGCTGCAGAAACTAAGGCTTGCAGACTCGGATCAGACGATCCCTACGCTGGAAAAAGTACTCAGTGTAGTCAATGGAAAAGTACCACTGATCATTGAATATAAAATGGATCGGGCAGACACTGTCATCTGTGAGCTTGGCAACCGGATCCTGAAGCATTATAAGGGGAGATACTGTGTCGAATCGTTCCATCCGTTTGCGCTTCGGTGGTATCGGAAACATCGTCCCGATATCGTGAGAGGACAGCTGAGTGAAGACTTCGCAAAGGGTGGAAAAAAGAATCCGGTGCTGAAGATCGTGACGTATCTTCTCACGAATTTTGTGACCAGGCCGGACTTTATTGCTTACTGCCACAGGGATGCGGGAAATATTTCACGTCGTATCTGCCGGAAGCTCGGTGCACTGTCTGTTGCATGGACGGTGAAAAACCAGAAGCAGTACGAACGTGTAAGGTCACAGTTTGATCTGTTCATATTCGACAGTTTTCTGCTGCGGTAGTCTCTTCGGGAAGGATAGACGATTACAGGCTTTACTCTGTATTGACTTGAATTTGGGGATGTTTAATAGTATAATTTTTTTGTGAAATATTTCAGGAAGTAAAAGAACACTTTCGTAATGAGGAGGAATCTGATATGGTTACTTGGAACAATTTGGATACACTTGCTTCATATAAGGAGCTGCAGGCTGTGGAGCAGGTTAATCTTGCCGAGGCAATGTCCGGAGAAAACGGTGCAGAGCGTGTAAAAAAATACAGTGTGCCGATGGCAGAAGGTCTCGCATATAATTATGGGGCAAAGCAGGTGGATGATAATATCCTGAACGTCCTTGCAAAATTGGCGGAGGAAGCTCAGCTTACAGAAAAGTACGAAGCTCTTTATAATGGTGAGATGATCAATACCGGAGAAAAACGTCTGGTGCTTCATCAGCTGACCCGTGGACAGCTGGGAGAACCGGTTGTTGCAGATGGCGTTGACAAACGCGCTTTCTATGTGGAACAGCAGACAAAGATTGCAGAATTTGCTAATAAAGTACATGCCGGAGAGATCACCAATGCGGCCGGCGAAAAGTTTACAACGGTTGTTCAGATCGGTATCGGCGGAAGTGACCTCGGACCTCGTGCGATTTATATAGCGCTTGAAAACTGGGCAAAAGTAAATGATACATTGAAGATGAAGGCAGAATTCATCAGTAATGTTGACCCGGATGATGCATCCGGAGTTTTAAGTAAGATTGATGTTGCACATTCTATCTTTGTACTGGTATCAAAGTCCGGTACAACCCTTGAAACACTGACGAATGAATCTTTTGTGAAAGATGCTCTGGAAAAAGCAGGACTGGATCCGTCAAAGCATATGATCGCAGTTACCAGTGAGACATCCCCTCTGGCAAAGAGCGATGATTATCTTGCAGCATTCTTTATGGATGATTATATCGGCGGACGTTACTCTTCCTCATCTGCAGTAGGAGGAGCCGTACTGTCACTCGCATTCGGACCGGAAGTATTTGCACAGTTCCTGGCAGGTGCAGCAGCAGAGGATGAGCTTGCAAAAGAAAAGGATCTGTTAAAGAATCCGGCAATGCTGGATGCACTGATCGGAGTATATGAGCGTAATGTGCTTGGATATCCGGATACTGCTGTTCTTCCGTATTCACAGGCATTGAGCCGCTTCCCGGCACATCTGCAGCAGCTGGATATGGAATCCAACGGAAAGTCTGTAAACCGCTTCGGTGAGCCGGTAAATTACCCGACGGGTCCGGTGATCTTTGGTGAACCGGGAACAAACGGACAGCACTCCTTCTATCAGTTACTGCATCAGGGAACGGATATTGTTCCGCTTCAGTTTGTCGGATTTAAGAACAACCAGATGGAGCAGGATGTTGTGATTCAGGGCAGCACAAGCCAGCAGAAGCTGTGTGCGAACGTGGCAGCGCAGATTGTGGCATTTGCATGTGGAAAAGATGACGAAAACCGCAATAAGAAGTTTGAAGGCGGTCGTCCGTCCAGCATCATCATCGGAGAGAAGCTGACTCCGGAAGCACTGGGAGCACTCCTGTCACACTTTGAGAATAAAGTGATGTTCCAGGGATTCGTATGGAACCTGAACAGCTTTGACCAGGAAGGCGTGCAGCTTGGAAAAGTACTTGCAAAACGCGTACTTGCTCATGAGACAGACGGGGCGCTGAAGGTATACAGCGATCTGCTGAATATTTAAATTTACAGAAAAGTGATCTGAGATTGTAAAAACAGTCGTATAAGCAGGGTGTATGCTGTGGCATATGCCCTGCTTTGTTATGTCATGCGCCTGTGTGAAATGGATAAAAGATTGATAAATGGATAGAAATATGATAGAATATGGATAAATCAGAAAGTGATGGAGTGGTAAGGTATATGACAATAGAAGAAATGCGTGCCTGGAAAAAAGAATTGGGATATTCTTACGAAAAGATAGCTGAACTATCCGGACTCCCGGTCGGAACGGTACAGAAGGTATTAGGAGGCATTACAAAATCGCCGAGATATGAGACGCTGCAGGCACTGGAACTTGTCTTTCGTCCATTGCGATCCGTGCCGGATGCTTCTGTGATCAAAGAAGAATCGACAGAATATCAGGCGTCAAAGCGTCAGGGGGAATATGATGTTTTGGATTATCTGGCATTTCCACAGGAGGTGAGAGTGGAACTGATTGACGGAACAATCTATGAGATGGCTTCCCCCTCGGATGTGCATCAGCTGATCTGTGATGAGATTAATATGCGATTTCGTGAATATATCCGGAAAAAACATGGAAAATGTATTACAATAACTGCACCACTTGATGTACAATTGGATTGTGATGAAAAAACAATGGTTCAGCCGGATGTATCTATCATATGCGACCGGAGCAAGTTCCGGAATGGAAGAGTAGCTGGCGCACCGGATCTGGTGGCTGAAGTATTGTCTCCCGCAACACAGAGAAGAGACGTTTCACTCAAAATGGGGAAATATATGAATGCGGGAGTCAGAGAATACTGGATCGTAGATCCTGTAAAAAAAAGAGTGTATGTATACGAATTTGAAAAGGATATATTTCCGGTCATGTATACATTCGAGCACAAAGTACCGGTCGGGATCTTTGACGGTGAGTGTGAAGTGGATTTTACGGAAATATATGAATACGTCAGCTTTTTATATCCTGACAACAGTCTGTAAACAGAGAAGAAAAAGGAGGTAACGATAATGACATTTGGCAAGGTAACAATGATTCTCCGGAAATATACATACGAGCAGGTGAGGAGTGTGGCGGAAGTACTTCTGGACAGTCAGTATGTACGCAATATGGAGATCGCACTCAATACAGAGAATGCTTATGATATTATCCGGAAGATCTCCGCAGAATATCGCGGAAGACTGAATATCGGTGCCGGAACGGTTCAGACCTATGATGAGCTGTTAAAAGCAATTGACGCAGGAGCAGAATTTGTTCTGTCTCCGCGGATGATGACAGAGCAGATGCTGCAGCATTGCCGGGATCAGGGGATCCTCTCAGTGCCGGGAGCATTTACGCCGTCCGAGATCGCGGATCAGATAGAAAAAGGAGCGGACATCATCAAGGTGTTTCCGGCGAATGAATTAAGCTTCGGCTATGCAAAAAAGGTCTGTGAACCATTGGGAGATCTTGCTTTGATGGCAGTGGGAGGGATTCATCGGGATAATGTAAAGGAAGCCCTTGCATCCGGATATCGGTATGTCGGAACTGCCGGCGGTCTGTTTCCGAAGGAAGCGATTCTCTCCATGGATCAGGAGAAGCTGGCAGAAAATCTGAGATTATTTGAAACGGCGTTGAGTGGGGATTAGAGAAAGAGAAGAATACGAATCACAATATATCATGTGTCAGGTGTTTTATGAGGAGGAATGGATATGAGATGTACACAATGTGGAAAAGAGATGCCGGACGGCGCGAGATTCTGTACGAACTGTGGTGCGCAGATGAACCAGAATATGTATGATCAAAACACATATAACCAGAATACATATGATCAGAATCCGCCGGAACAGAATCTTTCTCCGATTCAGAAACTGAAGAAGGAATGGAAGGATCTGTATACGGTGGTTGCAATCGTTGTAGTTCTTCTGGTTGCTGCATTGATCGGTCTGGCGGTAAAGAAGATGAATGAACCAAAGAACACGAAGGAACTGGATGAGATACAGGCGATTCTGGATGAGGAAGACGAAGAGGAAGAGCCGAAAGAGGATGTGATGGAAGAGGAGACGGAAGAGGAAGAAATTGTGGAAGAGGAACCGGAGGTGCAGAGCCTTCTGGAGCAGGATTATATTCTTCCGAACAGTAATGCGACTTATCTGACACAGGCAGATCTTGCCGGAATGACGATACAGGAGATCAATTATGCCAAAAATGAGATCTATGCAAGACATGGAAGGCGGTTCAAGTCTCAGGAACTGACGAACTATTTCACTTCCAAATCCTGGTATCAGGGAACCTATGATCCGGATGATTTTGATGCGAATTACAGTGCTTCCGTGCTGAATGACTATGAGAAGAAGAATGCCGAACTGCTGCGTCAGGTGGAGTTCTCCATGAATCCAAACGGTTATCAGCTGGATCAGTAAGAGACAGACATATCAGGGGAGTTAAGTATGAAAAGGTATCTTGTAGGAATATTATGTGTGCTTATAGCGGTCGGAGGAGTCGGATGCGGTGCATCCGGATCCGGCGATGAGGATGCAGGAAAGAAGACGGAAAAACTGGTGATCGATACGCAGGAAGAGACAGAAGATTCGGCGGAGGAAACGACGAAAGAGCCGGAGTCTTCCGGGAAGCAGATGACAGATCTGGAACAAAAGATCACAGAGCTTTTAAATCCGTTGGCCGGAAAGGGAGATGCGGCGGTATATATAGAAAAACCGGCGACCGGAGAATATGCAGCGGTTTCGTCGCATCAGATGCAGGCGGCAAGTCTGATCAAGTTGTATATCGCCGGTTGCGTATACGAGAATTATGAGGAACTCTGTGCAAACGGGGGGAATGAAACACAGATCAGCAGTCTGATGCAGTCTATGATCACGGTAAGTGATAACGATGCTGCAAATCAGCTGGTAACGTATCTGGGGAAAGGAGACGGAGCTGCGGGGCGAGAAAAGGTAAATGCCTATTGTCAGTCCCACGGTTATGCAGAGTCGCATATGGGACGCATGCTTCTGGCGTCCAATGCCCAGGATGATAATTATACTTCTGTTGCGGACTGCGGAAAATTTCTGACGGATGTTTATCAGAATCGGATTGCCGGAGCTTCTCAGATTGTGGAATATATGAAGCAGCAGCAGCGCACCACGAAGATTCCGGCAGGCGTTCCCGCGGGGGTTGTTGTAGCCAATAAGACCGGGGAGCTGGCGGATGTGGAAAATGATGCTGCAATCGTGTATCTGGAACAGCAGCCATACATTATCTGTGTCATGACGCAGGAACTGTCAGATGTTTCAACAGCAAGACAGGTGATCGTCAACATATCCGATGGTGTATATCAATATATGAAGGGCGGTGAGTAGTCATGAGAAAAAAAGCTGCACGATATATGATGGTTATCTGTGTACTGGGAGCGGCGTTGTTCCTTGTTGCCTGTGGAAAGAAAGAGACAGAGCCGGAAGAGGATAAGGAGAGTACACTGGAGACAGCAGAAGAACTGGAGATCCAGAAAGAAGAACAGGAGTCAGAAGAGGAAGAGCCCGGGGAGAGTGAAAAAAATCAGACAGAAGTCAAGGGAATCGTGGTGATCGATGCGGGTCATCAGAGTCAGGGGAATAATGAACAGGAACCGGTGGGACCGGGTGCATCCGAGACGAAGGCGAAAGTAAGCAGCGGGACTTCAGGCGTAGCAACAGGTATGCCGGAATATGAACTGAATCTGCAGGTGGCATTGAAGCTGAAGACGGAGCTGGAGAAACGCTCTTATCAGGTCATCATGA
Organism: Dorea sp.; assembly: GCA_016295505.1. Classification (GTDB taxonomy): domain Bacteria; phylum Bacillota; class Clostridia; order Lachnospirales; family Lachnospiraceae; genus Dorea_A. The sequence continues at coordinate 1,216 of JAEDLC010000025.1, read as the reverse complement.
TCCGTGAGACGAATGAGGTGAATATATCCAATGCCGAGCGGGCAGCAGTTGCCAATGATGCCGGTGCAGACGTATTCGTCAGGATCCATGCCAACGGATCCGAGGATCACAGTGTAAATGGAACGATGACAATCTGCCAGACGCCGTCCAACCCATACAACGGAGCACTGTATGAGAAGAGTCATGCTCTGGCTGAGTGCGTACTGGAGGAATATGTTGCCGCGACCGGAGCAAGAAAAGAATATGTCTGGGAGACGGATTCCATGAGTGGAATCAACTGGGCACAGGTTCCGTGTACGATTGTCGAGATGGGATATATGACCAATCCGGACGAAGATCAGAGGATGGCATCCGAGGACTATCAGAATCTGATCGTGACCGGAATTGCCAACGGAATCGACCGGTATATGACATTATAAAGTAACAATAACGTGTAATAAGGGACTGGAGCAAATATTGATGTGCTCATTTCGAAGTATATAATTTCCATAAGAACGCCTCGACGCTTACTCGCTTACCTCGGCTTTTCTTATGGAAATTATATATTCAGAATGATGACTCTATATTTTGCTCCAGTCCTTTATTTGCCACGGAACGCTGCATCAATATTGTATTTATGATATTCTGGCTAAGAGAAGATTTGCGATTCTTGTAATTTATGCGAGTTGGCAGTAATTACTTACAATTGCACCTTTTTGTTTAGATAAATGTGTTATAATAGCGACACTATAGTTGCATGAAATGGAGAAAATATTATGAAGAAGAAGAACCGTATTCGTGAGTGGCTGAGTGTACAGATTGCCAAGAGGCCGGCAACTGTGATTCTGGCAGCTATTTTCCTGCTCAATATCTGCTTTTTTATGATCGCTGCGGTGGTCATATCGAATCTGGCACCGGAGACACTGGAAAACAGAGGCTTTGGAGCATCCGTCTATTATACGATATCAATGATCCTGGATGCGGGATGTATCGGACTTGTTGTTGAAGATGTGGGAAAAGCTAATGTATCGATCATCATTGCGTGTATTGTTGTCGCGGTTATAGGAATGATCACTTTTACCGGTGCTGTCATCGGTTATATTACCAATTATATTTCTGACTTTATCAACAGTGCCAATAAAGGTGAGAACAGGTTGCACGTTTCCAATCACATTGTGATTCTGAACTGGAATTCCAGAGCATCGGAGATCATCAATGATCTTCTCTACAGCGGACA
>JAEDLC010000139.1 GCA_016295505.1 Dorea sp. | reverse complement strand
TTCTCTGCTCAACATATATATAATTTTAGTATAGCAATTATAAAAAGTCAATTTTGCAATCTGACCGTTTTGTCTTTTGTCGCAGTAATTCTGACCGTCAGGCAGACAACAAAGAACTCACACATTGTAATTTGTGTGAGTTCTTTGCTGCTCTGTGATATGTCAAGACAGAAGTGACTGTGTCTTCATAAAATTTTCCGCAAATCTTTTTTCTACCGATGGTAAATTCTTAAAGTCCACTTTTTGTAGAAAACCATCCACCAAAAATAGTGTGTCTTTTTTTCCACGGCCATAAAATGTCTGCTCCGGCAGATAGATTGTCTTTTGTTCCGTCAGTTCAAAATGATATTTCTGAAACATTTTTCTCATCTTTTTATTTAACTGAATCTTTTTTTCCACTTCTTCCAGAAGCGCTCCACTACTCCGGGTTCCCTGCAGAACATAATCCTCATCTACATCAAGCGTCCTAAGTTCCAGACAGTTCTGTTCGTCCCTCTTATATACAGAAACATCTTCACTGATTTCACTGGCAATAAAATCATATCTTTCTGCAGTTTCCCGCACATAATAAGAGACTGCTGTGTAAGGAATGTAGTACAGTTCTCCATCATAGATCGTTGTTCTTCCATATTTTGTTACCGCAATCATCGTTCGAAGAAAGTCAGCCAGAATCTCCCGATTCTCACGTCCATTTTCACGCTGCAGACATTCTATTTTCATCCGATCTTCACCTCGATTTTGATTAGATTAATGCAAGGATAATACACTGAATTACAAAGAACGCAATCAATGCATATCCGATCTTGTCCAGTTTTCCAGGAACAACATAGTAACCATCAGCATCTTTTTCTTTAATCTTTCCTGCAACGGCAAGCTGCATCACATTGCTGATCGTCAGCTGATCTCCGGTTGCTGTCTCAAATGCAAATTCTCCGACAACTTCTTTCTGTGCTTCCCTGCGATTTGTAAGAATACTTACAATATAACCCACTGCAAACGCTACCAGGAAACCAAAGAAATTCCACCACAAAGATCCAATATCTGTACAGAGGAACATATAAAGGTCTACAATAAGGCCAGTAATGATCGCTGCAATACAACCCTTTTCATTTCCTTTTTTACAGAATACAGCGAGTGTAAATGCACTGAGCATACATGGATAGAACATTGGTCCAATCACATTTATGATGTCAAGTACAGTTCCGAGGCCTCCGAGGAACAGGGCAAATATTGTTGCAAAAACACCCCAGAACAACGTCATATAGCGTGATACTTTCAGACATTGTTCATCTGTTGCTTCCGGTTTCCATTTTTTATAGAAATCATTAATCGTTACGGTCGCAAGTGAATTCAAAGCAGAGTCAACACTGGACATACCTGCGGCAAAAACACCTGCAGTGACCAGTCCTGCAATTCCTACCGGAAGATACTGTGTAATAAAAGTAAGCATTACATAGTCAGAATTTTCAAATGTCTTTCCGCCAAATGTTGTAAAGAGGCAGATACCCGCGAACAGGAAGGCAAGTGTCTGAATCGGAACGATAAAACCTGCCAGTGAAAGAGAAAGCTTTGTCTCTCGAATGGACTTTGCAGTCAGTACACGCTGTACCTGACTCTGATCGGTTCCGAGATATGTCAGATACAGGAATCCGGAACCAAGAAGGCCTCCCCAGAAGCTGTATGGATTATCCAGCCCCAGACTGAAATCCAGTCCCCGCACCATATTATTAGAAGCTGCATTGGCCAGGATTGTGCCAAGTCCGCCGTCTGTTGTAAAGATCGGGATCAGAATGGCAAGAATAACGCCCAGCCAGATCACGAACATCTGCACAACATCCGTCCAGATAACAGCAGAAATTCCACCTGTAATGGTATATGCAATTGCAAAGATTCCCATGATCAGAATTGCTATTTTCGTATCTATTCCCAGGATCATGGATAACGCGAGTGCCGGTCCAAACATAACAACAGCTGTCTGAAGTCCTCTGGAGAGGAGGAAAATGGCTGCCATCAAAGTCCTGGACTTTGATCCAAAACGTTTTTCCAGATACTCATAGATACTGACAACCTTTGTATTATAGAAAAACGGTACAAAAGTTGTCATTAAGATTACCATAACCAGTGGGAACTGGAATGTATAAGTCAGTCGCTGAAGGCCACTTGTATATCCCCATCCCGGCATTCCGATAAAGGAAACAGCCGAACACTGTGTCGCCATTACGGAAAGACCAATCGCCCACCACGGAATCTTTCTGCTTCCAAGGAAATAAGATTCTGTATTTGTATTGGATTTTCCGACTCTTGTTCCAAGAAACAGCATTGCTCCAAAATATACCACTAAGACGATCCAGTTAATTACACCAAAGTTACCCATTAAAGATTCCCTCCTTCTCTTGTTTTACAAATACCGGTATTTCATCAATTGCTGCAGTACATGTTATGGTTTGTCCTCCGGTAATTTTTTCTTTACTGTGAATCTGTATCCACTCTCCTTTTGGGAGATATACCTTCCGCTCTCTTTCTCCACTATATAAGACCGGTGCTACCATAATATCCGGGCCGAACATATACTGATCTTCGATATCCCATGCTTTATTGTCATCCGGATAATCAAAGAACAGCGGACGCATAACAGGATATCCCTTTTCGTGTGCGATACACATCTGTTCTTTTATATATGGCCGCATTTTTTCACGAAGATACATATACTTTTTACAGATCTCATATACCTCATCTCCGAATGACCACACTTCGTTCGCAGAACCGCTTGTATATCTCCATTCCTTTGCATTTTTTCCCGTAAATACAAGGTCTGCCGGATCTGTCACGACCGGACTTCGAAATCCATGCAACCGGAATACCGGACAGAATGTTCCAAATTCAAACCAGCGCACCAGGCATTCTCTGAATTCAGGTGAGTCCGCATTTCCTCCATGAAAACCGCCAATATCAGTCGTCCACCAGGGAATTCCGGAAAGGCCCATATTCATGCCGGCCGCAACCTGGTTGCGAAGTGACTGGAAATCAGAAGCGACATCTCCTGTCCATACCAGAGATCCATATCTCTGGGAGCCTGCCCATGCGCAGCGCGTCAGGCTTAAGATCTCTTCTTCTCCTTCTGCTTTACGTCCTTCATAGACCATTCTGGCAAAATCTTTTGGATAGAGATTGCCGACCTCCTTATCTGCACCTTTGAAGAAACGATAATTTTCATACTCATATCTGGTAACCTCCGGTTCACACTCATCCAGCCAGAACAGGTGAATACCCTTATCGTAATAGTGTGCTTTCAGCTTCTGCCAGACGAATGCTCTTGCGTCCGGATTGGTAGCATCCATATAAGTATCCTTATTCTTAATATTGAATCTGGAACCTGCTTCCGTCCGGATCAGATATCCCATTTCTTCCATGTATTTATAGTTTTCACTTGCCTCCTCGACAGTTGGCCATACCGACACCATAAGTTCGATTCCCATTTCCTTCAACTCCCGGACCATCCCATCCGGATCCGGCCAGAATTCAGGATCAAACCGGAAATCCCCCTGTGCGGTCCAATGGAAAAAGTCAATTACAATCACCGAGATCGGAAGCCCTCTGCGCTTATATTCTCTGGCAACATTCAATAATTCTTCCTGTGTCCGGTATCGAAGCTTACACTGCCAGAAACCGGTCGCATAATCCGGCATCATCGGAACTCTTCCGGTCACATTCGTATAAGCTTCCATAATTTCTGCCGGTGTATCTCCCGCAGTGATCCAGTAGTCCATCTGCTTAGTCGAATCGGCGATCCATTCCGTCAGATTACGTCCGAAGATCGCTTTTCCAATTGCAGGATTGTTCCACAACAGGCCATATCCCCTGCTGGAAAGTGTAAACGGAACAGAAATCTGAGAATTACGCTGTGCCAGTTCCAGAGAACAGCCTTTCAGATCCAGATAAGGATGCGTATATTCTCCCATTCCGTAAAACCGTTCATCCTCTTTTGCTTCAAATTTTACGGACAGTTTAAAGTTACTGGTTCCAGGATATGGAACAAAAGTACGTGGCGCAATTTCCAGCGCACTGTCCGGTTCACCGGGAGCACTTTCACGAAATCTGTTTTTATCATATTCTTCAAGAAGAAGTTGTCCTTCCTGATTATAAAACTTCATTTTCCCTGTGCACAATACCTCGCATCTTATCTTGCCGTTTTCTATGGCTGCTGTTTTCCCGTCAATTGTGATGCGGTCATCTTCGGCTTTCTCCTGCGGATCAATGAGCGCAGACAGATCCTGATCAAAAAAATCATGATTATGAGTTGCCCTTATTCGAAGTCCATTTTTTCCATAAGGTTCAATGCACAACAATTCCTTGTCAAACCGCCGGTACAATTTTCCGTTCTTTTCATAT
>JAEDLC010000024.1 GCA_016295505.1 Dorea sp. | reverse complement strand
AGGAGGTATGACACATGAATGAATGGATGAATCATCCGGCAATGAAAAACATAGATCCGGTAAAGCTTAAGCTCATCCAGACCGCCGCCGCGCAGACTGCGGGAAAAAGCGGAGCAGCTCTTGCTCCTGTGATGATGGCGCTTATAACCAATGCAAACAAAAGAGGAATTCAGTTTTCACCGGAAGAAGTATCCCTGATTATTTCTATACTGAAAGAAGGAAAATCCCAGGAAGAACAAGACCACATTGAGCAGATGGTCAATATGATCACAACATACATGAAGAAGGGTGTTTAAAACCCTTCTTCCTTACGCATCATACGAATCTCTCTTCTTTTTTTGGCTCTGTTCCATTCTTCCCTCTCCCATTCCGTCTCCAGTTCCAGTCCCGGAACCGGCGTTGGCCTGTCATTTTCATCCAGTGCCACCATGGTAAAGAATGCACGGTTAATCGGTGTACGGATCCCATCCAGAGATTCCACATAGGTATCCACCTTGACTTCCATAGAAGTATTCCCAACGTACGTGATCTTGCCAATAATCACAATCACATCTTTTTGATATGCCCCTTTTAAAAATCGAAGATTATCCACAGAGGCAGTGATCACATTGCAATGTGTATGTCTTTTTCCGACAAGACCTGCCACTTCATCAATCCACTGCATCAGGATTCCACCAAACAGTCGTCCCGCAGAATTCAGATGATTCGGTCTTACGATATGCACAGTCTCTACAACCGAGTCAGCTACTTTTTTTGATTTTATTTCCATTGATTCAACCCCATTCTGATCTTTTCTTTTCGAAACTCTTTTATTATAACACAAGATTTGCTATACTATTTGTAATTTAGGATAAAAAATGATTTATTATCGATATATGTCTCGCAAAAGGAGAATCGCACATGAGAAACATAAAACTTACAATAGAATACGACGGCAGTCGTTATCAGGGATGGACGCGTCTTGGAAAAGATGAATCCGGAAACACGATATCAAACAAGATTACAGAAGTACTTCGGAAAATGACGGATGAATATTCGATCGACCTGTACTGTGGATGTCGAACAGAAGTCGGGGTACACGCATATGCACAGATTGCAAATTTTAAAACAGAATCAGATATGGACATTCAGGATATTAAGCATTATCTGAACCGCTACCTTCCCATGGACATTGCAATCATTGACGTGGAAGAAGTTCCGGAACGCTTTCATGCACAGCTCAACACATCATCCAAAACTTATGTGTACCGTATGACAATCGATGATGTTCCAAGTGTATTCGACCGCAAATATACCTTCCACTGCTATAAGATTCCGGATAAACATCTCATGCAGCAGGCGGCAGCTGAACTTGTCGGAAAACATGATTTCCGCAATTTTTCTACTGCCAAAAAAACCAAATCGACAGAACGGGAGATCTACGAAATCGAAGTATACGGAGACATTGAAGAGATGCAGATCCTGATCCGTGCAGATGACTTTCTGCATAATATGGCACGTCTGATTGTAGGAACACTGTTGGACATTGGTCTTGGAACACGCCCAAAGGAAGATATCCCCGCTATTTTCTCCGGAACGAAAAATGCCAGCGCGCCATGCGATCCCAAGGGTCTGTACCTGCAGGAAATCTCTTATTAAAATTCGAAGGGATTGTCGCGACAATCCCTTCTGCATTTTCTTTTATTTTACTTCTATGATTTTTGCATGCAGTCTTTCAAGCTTCCTCATCTCCTGTACGCTGAATTTCTTATCTGTTACAACTGCTGTAAAATCTCCCAGATGATTGATCCGTGTCATGGCCTGTTTTCCAAATTTGGATTCATCTGCCACAAGGTAAGATTCTCCGCACTGTTTCGGTGTTTCTCTCTTTAACCACATCTTTTCGGCAGTCGGTGTCATCACCTCAAAGTCATCATTAATCGTTGCCGCCCCAAAAAAGCCGACATCAAACTTAAAATCTGCAAGCATCTGTGTTGCATATCTGCCAAACATACTTCCCGTTGACTTCTGCACGGTACCTCCGCAGATACATAACTCTGCCGAACTGTCCTTCACCAGCCGCGCAATTTCCAGATCATCTGTAACAATCAGAACACCCGGAATATTCATGACCAGCTTCGCAATCTCATACGTCGTAGTTCCCGCATCCAGAAACACTGTATCTTTCTCTGATACATATTTTGCACATGCCAGAGCGATCTTCTTTTTTCCATCCATATGACTTGTCTGCTTATCCGCATACGTGATCTCCTGTTTTGCAACCGCTCCTCCATGACACCTTTCCAGCTTATTATCATTTTGAAGTTTTAAAAGATCACGGCGAATCGTCATAGTACTTACATTCAGTTCTTTTGCAAGCTCATCTACCTGTACACTTCCGTTTTTCCGGATGATATCTACGATCATGGCCTGTCTTTCCGCCGCCAGCATATCTTTCACCTCTTACTTTATAGAATAAAATAACTATATCACAAGAACCTCCGTCCGCAAATACATAATTTTAAAAAGCAGCAGAAAACCACCTGATTTTCTGCTGCTTTTATCAAGCACACAGCGGATCCCGACCCTACTGCCGCTGCAATGTGATATTACATAAAGATGTTAAGTATCAGAACTTCTACAACGCCGACTGCCCATGCAACCGTTGAAGTTACAGACCAGATTGTAAGCTGATCTTTTGCCTCACTTACACCAAGTGTACGGTTAACAACCCAGAAATAGCTGTCGTTGAAGTATCCAAAGAACAGAGAGCCTACACAACATGCAACTGCTCCAAGCAGCGGATTTGCGCCTGCTGCAATAATGATAGGTGCAGAGATACTTGCTGCTGTTGTCATAGCAACTGTACCGGAACCCTGGATAAATCTCATTGCTGTAGAGATCAGTAATGGAAGAACAACGATTGGAATTGCTGTCTGAGCAAGTCCCTGTGCCATAAAGTTTCCAAGACCGGAATCTTTGATGATCTGTCCAAGAGCTCCACCACCACCAGTTACCAGCATGATGATACCTGCAGACATCATACCTTTTTCCATCTCTGAAAGTGCTTCATGTCTGTCAAGCTTTCTTCCAAGTGTAAAGATAGCTACCAGCAATCCAAGACCTACTGCGATAATCGGCTGTCCGAGGAATACCAGAATCTCCATAGCGCCGGTTGTTTTTCCAAGAGCAGATGCAACTGTATTGATCAGAATCAGGATAATCGGCACGATCAGAGGCATAAATGACTCCAATGCTCCAGGAATGCCAGTCATATCCATAGCAAAAGCGCCTTCATAATCCGGCTCCTGATAAGGAGCTTCTACAATTTCACCTTCGTCATTTGGTATACGATAATACTTCTTTGACAGGAATAATCTTGCGTATGCAATACATGCGATTGCCATTGGAAGTGCAAGAACAATTGTCAGAAGAATGAATTTACCAACATCGATTCCAAAGATACCGCACACACCTAACGGTCCCGGTGTAGGTGGTACCAGAGAGTGAGTAATAACAAGACCTGCCGCAAGTGCTACACCAAGTCCGATTACAGACTTCTTTGTTGCTTTTGAGATCGCTTTTGCGATCGGAGCAAGTACTACGAATCCGGAATCACAGAAAATCGGAATAGATACGATGAAACCTGTCAATGCCAGAGCTTCCTCTTCTCTCTTTTTACCAAAAAGCTTCAGGAATGTATGTGCCATTCTCTTTGCAGCTCCGGTAACCTCAAAAATCTGGCCCATCATAACACCGAATCCGATGATGATACCGATACTTCCAAGCGTTCCTCCAAATCCGGAAGTAATAGAGTTTACAATACCGAACGTCTTCTGAACGCCATCCACTTCAATTGTTGTGTTAATCAGCGGCATTCCACCGATCACACCAACGATAACAGTACAGATGATCAACGCAAGGAACGCCTGTACTTTCGTTTTTAACACCAAGAATATCAGGACTACAATACCAATTGCAAGACCAAGTAACATTCTTTCCCCACTAAGTCCATTTACCATAACTAGACCTCCTCTTACTCCAAAAATTTTATTTCGTAAAGTTTGGTGCGTATTTCGCTGCAAGAAGGATCGCTTCAATCATGCTGACAGCGCTTACAATACCTTTGCCTGCGATATCAAATGCAGTTCCATGGTCAACAGAAGTACGCAGAATCGGCATGCCATTCGTGATTGCTATCGTCTTTTCAAAATCAAGTGTCTTTGTAGCAATATGTCCCTGATCATGATATAAAGACAATACACTGTTATATCTGCCGAGTGCAGCCTGATGGAATACAGAATCCGCTCCAATCGGTCCTGCAACATCATATCCCTCTGCCTTCAATTCTTCAATTGCCGGCATAATCTCATTGACCTCTTCCCATCCGAACAGTCCATGTTCTCCGCTATGAGGATTCAGTCCGGCAATTGCCATCGTTCCTTCTGTTACTCCCAGTTTCTTCAGAGCCTCTGTACATCGTTTTACGTAATCAATGATACGGTCCTTCGTAATCATATCAAGCATTTCTCTCAAAGATACATGTCTGGTTAAGAAAAATACTCTCATTCCGTTGGTCTCAAACATGGTCAGTGGGTCTTCTGTTCCTGTAAGAGCACCAAATATCTCCGTATGTCCGATGAAATTAATATTTCCCGCACGCAAAGACTCTTTATTGATAGGTGTTGTAGCAACAGCATCAACCTTGCCATCATTTGCAAGCTCAATACTTTTTGCAATATATTCATATGCTGCCTTGCCGCACATGCCATTGACCTTGCCAAATTCAAATCTGGCCATGTCAACATTGCCTAAGTCAATCAGATTCAATACACCCTCACGGAAGTCTCCTTCTTCCGGTTCACTGATTACATGAACCGTAAGATCAGCACCTACAATCTTAATTGCATTCTCCATGATGGTCTTGTCCCCGATAATGATACAATTTGCTGCCTCAAATACTTCTCTGGAAGCAATTGATTTTGCAACAATTTCCGGTCCGACTCCTGCCGGATCTCCGATTGGTACTGCGATTAATGATTTTGCCATAATGTCTCATCCTTTCATTGATAAATATTTAGATATACAATTTTTCTTTCAGATAGGTAATACATCTGTTGATTGCATCTCTTCCACCCTGGCTTCCGCCCTTAGTGATAATGTGAATGCCCTCAAATTCTCCCTTCAGAAATTGTCCGTAAGCCGCAAGCGGAAGCACCTCATCCTTCAGATCCAGTCCTGCTGTCTGAAATCTCTGACACACGGCAACTGTAATGTCACCACCGCTTGTGTAAAGTCCCAGGAACGTCGGTTCTGCTTTAAATATCCGATAGGTAATCTCCGCAAATGCGTGATTAATGATACCGGTCACATCATCCATGGAGCACTGATATCTCTCCATATATGGTTTAAAGTCAATCCGGTTTTCCGGATAGATACCATCACCCGTTACCGTTGACACGATATTCCGGTCACACTCATCCAGAATAGATTTTACAACCCGTGCAATCTCCTGTTCCCGTCTTTCATCACTTTCCAGTAACTCTCTGGTATGTACGAACTCATTATGTGTTCTCTGAGACAGCCACAATTCTTCCATCTGAGCAGTCGTGTTCGGATTCACGCTTCCTACTACGGCCAGGATCTTATTCTTCTGCTTCTTTTGCGTCGGAGTAATCAGCTTTCTTGATAACGTTGCAGTAAAGACTCCCGGGTCAACAGCTACCACTTTCATCTTGCTCGTAATGACTGCATCTGCGATCAGATCCAGATCTTCCTGTGTTACACAGTCCAGAGTAATGATCCGGCTTCCCTCTTCCACGCATTTCTTCATCAGATCTGCAAGATAATGCTTTCCATGCATGAGATCCTTCATTAATATAGTAGAAACCTGATACTTGCTCTGCTGCTCAAACAATACTCCTGCTTCCGATATTTTAACCGGAGTCTTTGGATCGATCGCAATATCTGTCTTATGGAGTGGAAGTCCATTCACCAGCATATATCCACCGGCAACGATTCTTCCGGAAGATGGGAAGCACGGTGCCACAATGGCAACATACTCTTCTCCAAGGCAGTCCAGCATGGCATCCGTCTCACTTCCAAGATTTCCTCTCAGTGTACTGTCAATTCGTTTGGAGTACACTTTTACCTCATCACTTTTCAAAAGCTCACATACATTATATACCCGATTATAAGCAATCTCCGAAGCCACTCCTCTGCTGTCTGTCGGATATAATACACAATCGCAGTCTGCGAGTGTTGATAATTCTATCCGCTCCGTATTCATAACCGTGTATGCTTTATAATTCATTTTTTTCAGAAGTACTCCGGTAGCATTTGCTCCGGTCAGGTCATCTGCAATTACAACACATTGTGGCATAATCAGACTCCTTTCTTGTAAACACATTCTAGCATTTATTTTTGTTCGTTTATGTTTATATCTTACTTCTTTTGTAACTTTTTGTCAATTAAATCTAAATTTTATCAATCTTTTCAGCTAATCGCACAACAGAAATGTTTGTTTTTGTTTAATATAAACAATTATTTGTTCATAAGAACTTCTACCGCCTCACGAAGAGTCGTAATCTCTCCAACATTACCCGGGAAGATTACATACGGTGTCAATGGGAATTTGCTTTCTTCACCGGTCTGCCATACAGGAATTCCCGGTTTGATCTGACCAAGTACATTCGCTTTTTTAACTGCAAGAGCCTTTGTTCCCACATCACTGGAAGTGATACCTCCCTTTGCAATTACAAAGCTCGGTGTAATACTCAGTCTTCCAACTAACGACTGAACTGCATCTGAGATTTTTACAGAAAGTCTCAGCTCATCCTCTTTATCGCCTGTATCAGCAGTAATCAAAGCACGTGTTGTGAAGCAGCAAACCGTCTTTCCAGCCCTGATGCATTCCTCTTCCAGGTCAAGGCATCTCTGTACCTCGGCCTCAAATGCAGCATCATCCTTCACCAGTGTTGCATTCAGCTCAATAAACTCAATGTCAGTTAACTTCTTAAGTTCTTCCACCTGTTTTGTTGTCTTATCTGTATGTGATCCAACTACGACGATTCCACCGTTTGTTGTCTCTTTTACTACCATCTGTTCTCTGGTAAGAAGCGGCTGATCAGTCACGCCTCCCATTACCTTTACGATTGCCGCAGCTGTACGGAACATGAATACTTTACCTTTTGCCATAGCACGGTATAAAGCAACGCAAAATACCTTGATATCTGCATAATCCACAGCATTCACAATAATCTTGTTAAAATCTTTCACTTCCATCAATGCAGCTTCAATCTTATCAATATCCATATTGTGAATATCTTCCAGTGAGATGCAGGTAACATCAGAAGCTTTGTATTCTCCCTTTGTCTTCTCTTCTACATACTCAGACATAGTTGCTGCTGAATATCCGAATGTCTTATCCTTTGCAAATTCTGTTTCATTTGCAGGAACCAGTTCCTCACCGTACTTTACATAATGAACATTATCGATCGTAAATCTTCCGCCTTCTTTAAAAAACGGACACAGAATCTCACCGTCGATTGTCTTCTGTGTATTCTTTTCATAATTATCCTTCAGGATCTTTGTTTCCAGCGGATAATGTCCACGGAGAGTACTGTCACTCCGGCTGATAAAGATATATTCTTTTCCGGTTTCTTTTGCGACCTCATCTACAACAGCTGCAATCTCATTGTGCGCTTTTGTTGTCTGTTCTACCGTAAATCCTCTGGAATTTGTCAGAACATAGAACAGGTTGTTTGCTTCTTCAAAGCCCTGACGAATGGTATCCTTTTCCCAATTGGTATAGACTGTGATATCATGTACTGTCTGTACGCCGGTCGGATCATCATCCAGAACAACGATCTTTTTGTTATTAGCTGCAATCTCTTTCTGCAGCAGTTCATCAATATATGCCTCGTCGATTTTCTTATATGAAGTCAGTACTTCTGCATTTAATGCCATCTTGTTATCCTCCTTGGAAACGTAATATTAATCAACTTTCTTTACTTCAACATCAGCAAGCTTTTCAAAATACTGTACGATTCCGCCGTGGTCATCATTCATATGTCCATGGATCTTCAGTGTCTGAAGGATTTCATACAATTGAGCAGTATACGGAATCGGAACATCAAGAGAATGTGCAGTATTTACAACGTTCTTAATATCTTTGTGATTGATACGGATCGGTCCGCCCGGTTTGAAATTACGCTCAACGATCATTGGAATCTTTGCATCCAGAACTGCACTTCCTGCAAGTCCGCCACGGATTGCTTCGTATACTTTCTGCGGATCAGCTCCGGCCTTCACTGCAAGTACAAATGCTTCTGACACAACTGCAATCGTGTTATTAACGATTACCTGGTTTGCAAGCTTTGTAACACTTCCACTTCCGGACTCACCGATCAGTAATGCAGAAGATCCCAGAATATCAAAATATTCTTTCATTGCATCAAAATCCTTCTGCTCTCCACCTGCCATAATCGCCAGTGTTCCATTGATCGCACCTGGCTCACCACCGGAAACCGGTGCGTCTACAAAACCGACACCCAATTTTTTCAGTCCTTCATAACACTCTTTTGACTCAACCGGAGTAACAGAACTCATATCACATACAACGCTTCCGGCTTTGACCGTAGATGCAACTCCTCCTTCATCAAATAAAATTGATTTGGAGATTGCTCCACTCGGAACCATGATGATGATTCTTTCACATGCTTCTCCAATCTCCGCATAGGTAGCTTCCTTTGCGCCTGCTGCAACAACATCTGCCACTGCCTCTTTGTTCAGGTCTGATACCAGCAGTTCAACACCTGCCTTTAAGAGATTCTTAGCCATTGGTCTTCCCATGATACCCAGTCCAATAAATCCTACCTTCATACTTCATACTTCCTTTCTTTGAACATTTTCATTGTTTGTTTTTGAAACAATCCGTTCCTTTTTGTTTCTGATTTCATACTACAGCATACCGGTATACCGGTCAAGATGCTATTTATCTTTCTCCCTTTTTTACAGTTTTTTCATTCTTTTTTTGTTCAAAATTACTATATTTCTTTTTTCTTTTTCGTCACGTTTTTAACAATATGTACAATTCCCCTTTTTCCTCGCTTTCTCATTGCTATTGACCCTTTTTCTGTATTGTTGTATGATATCAATAGAATTTAAAAAGCGAAAAACGCAGGGTTTTTGTTAAAAATATATTTATCACCCCTGATCATTTTCTCATAACACGTAACCGAAGGAGCTACTATGATACCATTAAACGAACAGGCATATCAGCATCTCCAAAGTCTGATCATGACCAATCAGCTTTCTTATCAGAAGATCTATTCTGAAACAAAATTGGCAAAAGAACTGGGAATTTCCCGGACCCCTTTCCGTGACGCCATCCACAGACTGGCACAGGAAGGTTATATTGACATTATTCCAAGCAAGGGATTCACGCTTCATCAGCTGACAAAAAAAGATGTAGACGAGACATTTCAGGTTCGTTCTGCACTGGAAACCTACTGTACGTTTCAGATCAGCAAACAGGCAGATACCATGAATGCTAAGAAATTATTTCTGGAATTAGATCTGATCATGGAGAATTTAAAAAGAATTCTGGAGACTACACAGTCTATTGAAGAATTTTCCGAGTATGATTTTCAGTTTCATACTAAGATTGTACAATATCTTAATAACGAACAATTCGTGTCCATTTTTGCGACCTTCATGTACCGCATGAAGAAGCTTGCTGTATTATCACTGTCACACGAGGGCAGAATGCAGAACACTTATGATGAACACCTGGCAATTCTGAACGCGATGAAACGCGGCGATACAGAACATATTTACGAGATCACACTGAACCATATGGATACACCAAGGGATCTCAATCTCGAAGATCTATAAACAGGGATTGTTGCAAAGTATTTTGCAACAATCCCTGTCAGACTTCTCAGACACCAGTATTTCCAGGTCTTTCCATCACCTTATCCGTACTGTTTCCGGTATCCTCAAACCCATATTTGCGATACAGCCAATCCGCTGACTCCGTATGCAGAATTCCATAAAGATGTCCATAATCCGCGGTCACCGCATCCATCAGCACACGTCCCAGTCCTTTTTTACGATACCTTTCGTCAACCACCACATCCATCAGGTAGTATGTCGTTACTGTATCCGTCATCACTCTTGCATATCCGACCATATACCCGTTCGAATCAAATACACCATACGGAACGGAATATTTCATTGCGTCCAGAATTCGTTCCTCGCTTCTGTCCTTTGCCCATTCTGTTGTTCTTAAGAGCTCGACAACACGCTTTGGATCCATATTTTCGATTCCCTTGCGAATACAGAACCCAGATTCCTTTTCCGTAACCTTCTGTTCCTTCATATTATTCTTCATTGCCTCTACCTCTTCTCTTTTATTACCGGGTACTCTTTTCTGTAATTATATACCTGTTTTCATGGTTGTAAAAGAGGAAGTTCACCTTGCTATTTTCTTATATATTTGATACTATATGCAGGGTAGCGTCGTTTGGGACTCTCCCGGGAATCTCTCATGTATTCCCTCACAATATATAACTTAAAAATCAATAAGGAGTATACAACCACTATGATCAGTACAAGTAACGTAACATTGCGGGTTGGTAAAAAAGCCCTGTTTGAAGATGTAAATATCAAATTCACAGAAGGAAACTGCTATGGACTGATTGGTGCCAACGGTGCCGGCAAATCCACTTTTCTCAAGATTCTGTCCGGACAGCTGGAGCCTTCGAAAGGAGAAGTGATCATCACTCCGGGAGAACGTCTGTCTTTCCTGCAGCAGGATCATTTCAAATACGACGAGTATCCGGTTCTGGATACCGTCATGATGGGAAATGCACGTCTCTACGAGATCATGAAAGAAAAAGAAGTATTATACGCAAAAGAAGACTTCACGGACGAAGACGGTATGAAAGCCAGTGAACTCGAGGCTGAATTCGCAGCCATGAATGGCTGGGAAGCCGAGTCAGATGCCGCTTCTCTTTTAAATGGTCTGGGAATCCCGACTGAGATGCACTATGACATCATGGGAACCCTGAATGGTCCGGAAAAAGTAAAGGTACTTCTTGCCCAGGCACTGTTCGGTAATCCGGATATTCTGCTTCTGGATGAGCCTACCAACCACCTGGATCTGGATGCCATTGCATGGCTGGAAGAATTCCTGATCAACTTTAACAATACAGTCATCGTTGTATCCCATGACCGTTATTTTCTGAATAAAGTCTGCACACAGATTGCCGATATTGATTATGGTAAGATCAAACTATACGCCGGAAATTATGACTTCTGGTATGAATCCAGCCAGCTTCTCATCCGTCAGATGAAAGAAGCAAATAAAAAGAAGGAAGAAAAGATCAAAGAACTTCAGGAGTTTATCTCCAGATTCAGTGCCAACGCTTCCAAATCCAAGCAGGCGACCTCCAGAAAACGTGCGCTGGAGAAGATCCAGCTGGATGATATTCAGCCGTCCAGCCGTAAATATCCGTATATTGACTTTCGTCCAAACCGCGAAATCGGCAATGAGGTATTGACTGTTGAAGGACTGAGCAAGACGATTGATGGTGAAAAAGTGCTGGACAATCTTTCCTTTACACTGAACCACGATGACAAGGTTGCCTTTGTGGGCAGCAATGAACTTGCAAAAACCACATTATTCCAGATTCTTGCCGGTGAGATGGAACCGGATGAAGGTACTTATAAATGGGGAATCACGACATCCCAGGCTTACTTCCCGTTAGACAGTGGAAATGAATTCAATAACGACTATACCATTGTAGAATGGCTCACACAGTATTCCGAAGAAAAAGATGTCACTTATGTAAGAGGTTTCCTCGGTCGTATGCTTTTCTCCGGTGATGATGGTGTCAAAAAAGTCAGTGTGCTTTCCGGTGGAGAAAAAGTACGCTGTCTGTTATCCAAGATGATGATCAGCGGTGCCAATGTTCTGATTCTTGATGAGCCTACCAACCATCTGGATATGGAAAGTATTACTGCACTCAATAACGGGATGATCAAATTCCCGGGTGTTCTTCTCTTCTCCTCCAGGGATCACCAGATTGTACAGACAACCGCTAACCGAATCATGGAAATTGTTCCCGGCGGAAAACTGATCGACAAGATCACTACTTATGACGAATATCTTGAAAGCGATGAGATGGCCAGAAAGAGACAGACCTACACCGTTCAGGAAGAAGATAATTAAAAAAACTGCCGCAGCATGTAGCGTCTATAACAGCGCACCACATGCTGCGGCAGTTTTCATCATCAGCGCTTCATACGTTCATGAAGCACTCCATATACTTTATCAAAATCTTCCTGTCGTCCGTCTCCTTTGGTACAGGATATGATTTCATGACGTTTTCCATTCTTGTCAGTAAGGAAGAGCACCTTTTTTACATCTGCCTGTTTTCCCACCTCTATCTTTTCCATATCATTCAACTGGTAGATAAAGATATCCGTCCGAAACACAAGAACATAATCTCTTGCAACTATGATGTGTTCATCCGGAAGTTCAAGCGCATCCCCTGCGGCAAGCTGTCGAAAAAATTCCTCCTGATCATCCACACCGGAAAGCTTCTCTTTAAATTGCTTCTGTGCTTTTATGTTTGTCACAGCCAGAAATATTCCCATTGCGGCAAACACAGCGGCCATGGCAACATTGGAAAATAAACAGATCAGTGCCAGACACAATAAGCTTCCCCACACGATCATTCCAGTCTGTAATTTCTTTGCACGTTCACTGACAAATTCCGCATATTTCTGCTGACCGGCATTTTCAATTCCCATGGGCGCACCTCCTATTCCACTACTAACGGATTCTCTCCGGGAAACCTACTTTTTTCTGTACCTTACGCAAGGTCTTTGTTGCATAATAATTCGCCTTCTCTGCATTGTTCTTAATGATTCCGTCAATATAAGCTTTATCCTTTTCCAGTCTCGCCACTTCATCCTGCAGCGGTTTCAGAACAGATACAACGGCCTCACCGACAGCCATCTTAAAGTCACCATAACCTTTTCCGTCAAATTCTTTCACTACATCTTCCGGCGCTTTTCCGGTACATGCACTGTAGATATCAATCAGATTCTTAACTCCCGGCTGTTCATCCCGATACAGAATCTGTGCTTCAGAATCGGTCACTGCACGTTTACACTTTCTGAGAATCGTATCCGGATCATCCATAAGATAAATACTTGCATTCGGATTTTCATCAGACTTGGACATTTTTTTCATTGGATCCTGAAGACTCATGATCTTAGCCCCCACTTTTCCCACATAGGCTTCCGGAATAGTAAAGACATTTCCATAAATATTATTAAATCTCTCCGCAATATCTCTGGTAAGTTCCAGATGCTGCATCTGATCAATTCCGACCGGAACAACATCTGCCTGGTATAACAGAATATCTGCGGCCATCAGTACCGGATAGGTAAAAAGTCCTGCATTGATATTATCTGCATGCTTGGCTGACTTATCTTTGAACTGTGTCATACGGTTCAGTTCTCCCATATAAGTAAAGCAATTGAGGATCCATGCAAGTTCTGCATGTCCGGACACATGAGACTGGTAATAAATACAGTTTTTCTCCGGATCCAGTCCTGCTGCAATATACAGAGTGAGTAAAGCTCTGGCTCTTTTTCTCAGAGTAGCCGGATCCTGTCTCACCGTGATGGAATGCATGTCTACAACACTGTAAAAACATTCATACTCATCACTGAGTTTAACCCAGTTCTTTAAAGCTCCGAGGTAATTACCCAGAGTCAGATTACCTGTTGCCTGCATACCGCTGAATAATACTTTTTTATCATTTATCATTTTTAATCTCCTCCTTCAGTCTATGATGCGTTCTGCATACCATTGAATTAACGGACCTGTGCATCCCAGTCTTCCACTTCATCATCATAATATACGACATTTTCTGATAATATTTTCATATCATTGCCTGTCACCTGTACCTCGGTCACCGCACAGTTCTTATGTACTCCCTGTCCCCAGTACTCCTTCAGCGACAGGTGTTTTATATTATTAAGCATACCCGCCAGGGCCGCACCATGAGTTGCAATCAGAATATTGCATTGTTCAAACTCTTTTTTGTGAATAAGATCCCCCAGAAATTCACCGGTTCTCTTCTTCAGATCCGCAAAAGACTCTCCTCCATTTGCCGGCACAAAGTTTTCCGGATCAGTAAAAAACTTCTGGAATTCATCCGGGAGCTCACATCTGGATTTTTCGAGGCTTTTTCCTTCATAATCCCCAAATGCCATCTCCATGATCCTATCGTCTTCTAAGATCGGAACGTCTCTTCCTTCCAGTATCAATCTGGCAGTTTCTCTTGCTCTGCACAGAGGACTTGATATACAGTAATCAAATCTGACATTCTGCAGTCCTTTTGCTGTCTTTCTAGCCAGACTTTTTCCGAATTCATTCAGAGGAATATCCACCTGCCCCTGAATTCTTCTGCTTTTATTCCAGTCAGTTTCTCCATGTCTTACAATATATAGCTTCATATTGCTCCTCCTTAAAACGTACCCTGTTAGTATAGCACACCTTCCTGTGTTTTTATAGTAATTTTAATTTAAAAATGCTATAATTAATTACAATTCATCCACAATACTATATTGTTCAGGAATAGAAAAAGGAGTGTATCAATATGGAAAAAATTACAAGCTTTACAATAGACCACCTGCGTCTGGTGCCGGGAGTCTATGTATCCCGCGTTGACTACGTGGAAGGGCACCCGATCACCACTTTCGATCTGCGTATGACCAGTCCTAATGATGAACCCGTTATGAATACTGCAGAAGTACACACGATTGAACATCTTGCAGCGACATTTTTACGCAATCATAAAGATTATGCCGACAAAACGATCTACTTCGGACCAATGGGGTGCCGCACCGGGTTCTATCTGCTTCTTTCCGGATCTTATGAATCCAGAGATATTGTACCGCTTATGATTGAAATGTTCACTTTCATCGCTGAATTTGACGATGAAGTGCCTGGTGCAAGCCCAAAAGACTGTGGCAATTACCTCGACATGAACCTCCCGATGGCAAGATATCTTGCACGCAAATATCTGGACGAAGTCCTGGAACACATCACAGAAAAGCAGCTCATCTATCCGGAATAATCTCAGAATTTACCGGACCGGTCCCGTGCAGTTCTCCAGTCTCTGATCTGCACGGGATATTTATCGGTTCAGCACCTGAATCTGACATATTTCCATCGCATTCAACGCATTCTCATGACTCTGCGGCGTGACACCGGCACAACAGGACGCATCTACCATGACAGGCACCTCCGGAAGAAACGCTTTTACGAGCATTGCGTTAGAGATCACACAGATATCCGTACACAGACCGATCAGAGTAACCGACTCTACTCCCGTCTTCCCCTGCTTTCTCAGATCTTCATCATATGCACACAGTAATGCTCCCAGGTATCTGCTCCCAAATGTCGGTTTATCAATCGGTTCTTCTTTTCGAAGTGCGTCAATCTCCGGATGTATTTCCCATCCTGCAGATCCCCGGATACAATGTTTTACCGGAAGATTTCTTCCCTCCTGTGTATCCATATAATTTTCCCCATGTGTATCCCGGGTATACATCACTCTTCCATCGAAAGTTTTTATCTTTTCCACAACCTTTGGTACGATCGATACTGCTTCTTTTGTTCCCAGTGCTCCATCGATAAAATCATTCTGCATATCAACTACTATCAATACATTCATAAGATACTCCTCTCCATATGGAAAAAGAGGCTATTGCCTCTTTTTCTTCATAATTTATTCCATATTCCCCGGAAATCTCGGAATTCCGTCAAATCCGACCTTCAGATCTGCATCTGTCGGAATGTAATCTTTCATCTCACCATTATGGAACTTTTCATAAGCAACCATATCAAAATATCCGGTACCTGTCAGACCAAACAGAATCGTCTTCTCTTCTCCAGTCTCTTTACATTTCATAGCCTCATCAATTGCCACCTTGATCGCATGACTGCTTTCCGGCGCCGGAAGAATGCCTTCCACTCTTGCAAACTGCTCTGCCGCTTTAAACACTTCCGTCTGTTCCACACTTCTTGCCTCCATATATCCATCAGCATATAACTGTGACAGTATAGAACTCATACCATGATACCGGAGACCTCCTGCGTGGTTCGGTGACGGAATAAACCCACTTCCAAGTGTATACATCTTAGCCAGCGGGCATACCATACCGGTATCGCAGAAATCATATGCATATACGCCTCTGGTAAGACTCGGACAAGATGCCGGCTCTACCGCGATAAACTGATAATCTGCTTCTCCTCTCAGTTTTTCTCCCATAAACGGAGAAATCAGTCCGCCGAGGTTTGATCCACCGCCTGCACATCCGATAATGATATCCGGCTTGATTCCATACTTATCCATTGCTGCTTTTGCTTCCGCACCTATCACAGACTGGTGAAGTAATACCTGATTTAATACACTTCCCAGAACATATCTGTACCCTTCCGTACTGGTCGCTACCTCTACCGCTTCCGAGATCGCACATCCCAGACTTCCGGTTGTACCCGGATGTTCTGCCAGAATCTTCTTTCCAATCTCAGTCTCTGTCGAAGGTGACGGTGTCACGCTTGCTCCATATGTTCGCATTACTTCACGTCTGAATGGCTTCTGTTCATAGGAACACTTCACCATAAACACTTTACAGTCCAGATCCAGATAAGAACATGCCATGGAAAGTGCAGTTCCCCACTGTCCGGCTCCCGTTTCTGTCGTCACACCCTTCAGTCCCTGCTTCTTTGCATAATAAGCCTGTGCGATCGCTGAATTCAATTTATGACTTCCACTGGTATTATTTCCTTCAAATTTGTAATAAATCTTTGCAGGTGTCTGTAATTTTTCTTCCAGACAATATGCTCTTACGAGCGGTGCCGGACGATACATCTTATAAAAGTCCTGAATTTCCTGTGGGATAGCAATATATCTGTCATCGTTATTCAATTCCTGCTGAACAAGCTCTTCACAAAATACTCCGGACAGTTCCTGTGCTGTCATCGGCTCTAATGTTCCCGGATTCAAAAGCGGTGCAGGCTTATTCTTCATATCTGCACGTACATTATACCATGCCTTTGGCATCTCGTTCTCTTCGAGGTAAATCTTATAAGGAATGTTTTTGTCTTTCTGATCTTTCATTATTTTGATCTCCTTTCATTGAAAACTCTCGGGACATGGGATTTTTTATTATAGATTCATTTTTCCATAAATAAAAAATACCCTTATCCCATACAATCACTATTGCAGGGACAAGAGTAATATTATCAACTCCTGCGGTGCCACCCGGCTTGGTATATCATCCTGTTCATATACCCTCTCATGCGTACTGCCATACGCGGACTTTGTTAACGGAGTACCCTCTCCGGCTTACTTACTCTGTTCTGCATGGTCTACATTTCAGTTTGCCCTCGGAAGTCCATTCCCTATAGCTTTGACCTGCTGCAATCCCACCGTCTGCAACTCTCTGTGAAGCAAATATCCATAAGTACTTACTCTTCCTCATCGGTTTGATAACACTTTACCACAGTGAATTATCATTGTCAAGTTTTAATTCTGAATTTGCAGGAGCTTTCTCTTCAATTCTTCCTCAAGACGAAGCATCTCTTTCTCAGCTTCTGCCCGTTTCTGACGTCCCTCCTGCTGAATCTTCATGACCTCGTCAAAGGTTGTGATCAATGTCTCATTTGTATGCTTCAAAGTCTCGATCTCGACCACTCCCCGTTCAGATTCTTTCGCAGTATCTACTGTAGCCATCTGCAGCTTCTGCGCATTCTTCATCAACAGTTCGTTGGTCATGTCTGTCACCTGACGCTGCGCCTCGGCAGCCTGTGCGGAATGCTCTACTCCAAGAGCCAGTACGATCTGACTCTTCCAGAGAGGGATGGTATTCACCACTGTAGACTGTATCTTTTCCACCATAAGGGTATCATTACTCTGCACCAGCCGGATCTGCGGGGCAGTCTGCAGAGAAACGGTTCTGGTCAGTTCCAGATCATGAATCTTCTTCTCAAAACGATTGCACATGCCGTCCAGATCCTTTGCAGCCTGTGCATCTTCCGCAAGGCCGGTCTGGCGGGCTTTTTCAAGAAGTTTTGGAATCTCTTCTGTTCTTATCTCATAAAGCTTCTTTTTCCCTGCCAGAATATACATGGACAATTCCTTAAAATAAGTCAGATTCAGTTCATACATCTTGTCCAGCAGCGCAATATCTTTTAAAAGCTGTACCTGCTGTTTTTCCAGCATCTTACAGATCTCATCGATATTGGTTTCTGCCTTTGCATATTTCGCTTTCATACTCTGAAGCCTGTTTGATGATTTTTTAAAAATTCCGAAAAGTCCCTTCTCTTCCTCCTCATCAAAGCTCTTCAATTCTTTCACAACACCGGAAAGCAGGTCTCCAACCTCTCCAAGATCTTTTGTTCTTACATTTTCCAGAGCCTTTTCAGAAAAATCTGCCATCTTCATCTGAGTTCCTGCTCCATACTGCAGAATCACCGTAGAATTGGTCAGATCGATCTGGCGGGCAAATTCATCGACCGTCTGTCTCTCTTTTTCAGACAGCATGGATTCATCAAATTCCTTTAATTCATCATTCATAATCTTCTCTCCTCTATTTTCCCCATTCATTTTCAGTCAGACCTTCCTGTGCCAGCATGGTACGCAGCACAGATATATCGGAAGATACATCCCATGCTGTATCCTGAAACAGATCATCCAGCAATTTCTCAAACGCAAGATTTAACGTATCCAGCGTCGCTTCGATCTCTGCTTTGGACGAACGGATATTTTCGCCGTCAACAGGCTGTGAATCCAGTTCCTGATACGCCTCTAACAGCCTCACAGTCGTCGGAAGATAATATTCCATCAGTCTCCGGATATCCTTTACCGACTCCGGACTCTGCTCGATTCTGTCAAAGATCCTGTCTACCAGCAGTTCCATATGGGAAATCTTTGCTGATATCTCTTCTCCCGGGATCGCGTCATTACATTCATGTATTTTACGAATATATGCATCGCCCTCTTCCAGCACCAGCCGGATCTGTGGAGCGAGTTTCTCGTATTCCATCTTCTCTTTTTGTCTTTCCTTCTCCTGTGCTTTCTGCTGCTTTTGTATTCTGATCCGCTGTTCTTCTTCTTCTCGTTCCGCCTGCATGCGTTCCTTTCGAAGTCTCGTATACTGGTCATACATCTCATCCGAAACAATAAGGCATGCCTTGTCTGCATCCAGATGTCCCTCCCGGAACCACCCTTTCTTTATCATATACTCCAGGTCTTTTACCACATATTTACTTTTTTTCCCGATTCCGTCCGCAAGTTCTCTGATATTGCAATACTCCCTGCATCCGATCTTCCGAACATATTCCTCAAAACGGCTGGCCCTGTCAATACTTGAAAAGCCCTTTCCTGCAATGATTCCCCCTGTCACACTGATGACCATAAAACCTGCAAGGAGCAGAATACTACTGTATATATTGCCGACCCCTGCTAAAAGAGTATGTATGATCATCACTGCCAGCATCAGCAGAAACGACAGACCCAGAAGTCCTCCCGTGATCATGGACACATATCCCCACACTTTCAAAGAGACAGTTTTCCGGTACAGCTGTGTCTTCGGCTTCATCTGGCATTTCTGAGCAACCGGCTGTTCCCCGCATGACCGCGTCCACTGTTTTCCGGCTGTTTTCATTCCCTGGGTAAAGCCATCCACTGCGCTGTTTATTGTATTTGTAATTGTCTGATTCAACTGTTCAAAATTCTGAGAATCAATCGCATCCTGTACTGTATTTCGAATCGTCTCGCCCAGTTTTTCCCAATCCTGATTCACCATCTTGTTGTCTTATCCTTCCGTTATACCTTTTATGCTACAGATAAATTGATTGTATCATAATTACATTTAAATGAAAATGGAAACAATAAAAAAAGGACCACTGCAAAATAAAGATGTACTCTCTATTTTGCAACAATCCTCTTCTAATATCTTTCAGGAAACAATTAAGCTAATTTAGCCTTAGCTGTCTCAGCAAGCGCTGCAAATCCTTCTGCATCGTTTACTGCCATCTCTGCAAGCATCTTTCTGTTGATATCGATATTTGCAAGCTTTAATCCATGCATGAACTTGCTGTAAGAAAGTCCATTCATTCTTGCTGCAGCATTGATACGTGCAATCCATAACTGACGCATCTGACGTTTACGCTGCTTTCTTCCTGCATAAGAAGATGTAAGAGCTCTCATAACAGACTGTTTTGCAACTCTGTACTGTTTAGAAC
>JAEDLC010000138.1 GCA_016295505.1 Dorea sp. | reverse complement strand
AGTGTTTCCCCGGCATCGGAAGCAGATCAGATCATTGGGGAACTGAAACCGGATGTGTGTATTATTGCAACCCGCAGCACAGTGGCAGAGCTGGAAGATATATTCACTATTTGTGCAAAGCATGGAGTCAATGCGATTACAACCTGTGAGGAAGCACTTTATCCGTGGAATTCTTCACCGGCATTGACGTCAAAGCTGGATGCTCTTGCGAAAGAAGGAGGATGTACACTTACCGGTGTTGGTTATTGTGATCTGTTCTGGGGAACGATGGTTACCAATCTGATGGGATCTTCCTTCCAGGTAAAGAAGATCGTCGGAAGCAGCTGGTATGATGTAGAAGATTATGGAATTGCACTTGCAGAAGGACATGGTGCTGGGCTTCCGCTGGATGAGTTTGAGGAGCAGATCGGAACCTGTAACCACTGGTCATCAGACGAGATTAAAGAAAAAGTGGAAAGAGGAGAATATGTTCCTTCCTACATGTGGAATCAGAACGGATGGCTTGCGAGCAAGCTGGGTCTTACGATTACTTCTCAGACACAGAAGTGTGTTCCATGTACATGGCCGACAGATCTTTATTCTAAAACACTTGGACGTACGATCAAGGCAGGCGATGCAACCGGAATGCGTGCAATCGTGACCACAGAGACTGCAGAAGGAATTACGCTGGAAACAGAATGTGTAGGAAAGGTGTATGCACCGGAAGAATTCGATAAAAATGAGTGGACGCTCTACGGTGAGCCGGATACGACCAGTATCGTGAACCGTCCGGCAACGGTTGAGCTTACCTGTGCAACACTGGTCAATCGTATCGCACAGCTGATCGATGCACCGGCAGGATATGTAACGACTGATCAGTTCCCATATAATGAATATATGCTCAGACCGATCAATGAATATGTCAAAACAAAGTAATCAATAAAGAAAACCGGGACTGTTTCAAAATCAGGAGGGTATCCAGATATTTGAAACAGTCCCGGTTTTATGTCTTATAGGGATGTATATTACGGAGATGAAAATCCGGCAATTCCGAAAGCGGCAGGTCCGCCGTGAGTTGTGATCACTCCCTGAGCCTGAACCCACTGTATCTTCTTAAATCCACATTCTTTTGCAGTTTCTTCTGCGGCAGTGCGTATTTCATCCTGAAGACCGACTGTATATACCATCCACAGAATATCCCGTTCCAGATGATAAGTGTTTGCATAATCTCTGATCAACTGTGCAGCTGCTTTTTTCATCTTGCCACGGTATTTTTTTGTGGCAACCAGTTTCCCGTCAAGAATCTCAATACATGGATGGATATGAAGAATGCGGCTTCCGAGACACACCGCATTGCTGACACGTCCTCCGGCACGCAGAAATTCCAGATTATCCGGAAGAAAGCACATCTTTGCGCGGGGCAGAAGATTCATGGTAGCATCAGCAGCATCTGAAACGGACATTTCAGGATGCACGTTCAAAAGTTCTGCAACTGCGGTGACGATGGCAGCCTGTCCGGCGGATACCTGTTTGGTATCGATTGCAGTGACATAGTCTCTGTCTTCGGATGCTATGATCGCACTCTGATAAGAGCAGGTTGTGACTGCGGAATATGCCAGATAAAGAATCTGGGATTCCGGATACTGTTCATGGATGTCGTCGAATGCACGAATAAAGTCTTCCGGAGAACATCCGCTGGTTCTCGGAAGATTGCCGGTAGTGTGATAGTAATCGTAGATCTTTTCGACCAGAAATGATCCGTCATCCAGTGTCTCATTATCAAAAGAAACGTGCATTGGGACGATTTTTATATTGTATTTTGAAGCAAGTTCCGGGGGCAGGTCAGAACCCGTTTCTGCAACAAGGATTATGGGATTCATGAGGAGTCTCCTTTCTCGTGTGAGTTGTAAAAAATTAGTTTGTCAATCTAATACTGTGTTACATGGTTTTCGAAACCGGGTCAAGAGGTTTTAAAAAAGTAATATATGAAGTTTTGGTGAAAGGGAGTGCCGTATCCGGATGGATATTGACATCTTAGTGGCATCGTTTTAAGATGAAAAAAATAATATTTCGGAGGTGTTCTATATGTTGGAGGCAGGAGTGAAAGCACCGGAGTTTTTGCTGCCGGATCAGAATGGTAAGATACATACATTGAGTGAATATGCGGGAAAAAAGGTAGTTCTGTATTTTTATCCGAAGGACAGTACACCGGGATGTACGAAGCAGGCATGCGGATTCAGTGAATTGTACCCGCAGTTTACGGAAAAAGGAGCTGTAATCCTCGGAATCAGCAAAGATTCTGTGGCATCTCATAAAAAATTTGAGCAGAAATATAATCTTGGATTTACGTTGTTATCCGATCCGGAACTCAGTGCAATTCAGGCGTATGATGTCTGGAAAGAAAAGAAAAATTATGGCAAGGTATCGATGGGAGTTGTACGTACTACATATCTGATTGATGAAAACGGAATGATAGAGAAGGCATTTGGCAAGGTAAAAGCGGCAGAAAATCCGGCACAGATGCTGGAGGAACTGGAATGAGAATCATTATATCACCGGCAAAAAAAATGAATGTGGATCCGGAGGCTCTGGAATATCAGGGACTTCCGGTATTTTTGAAAGACACTGAGATCCTGAAGGAATACATGAGTTCTCTTTCCTATGAAGAAGCGAAGAAATTATGGGGATGCAATGAAAAGCTGGCTACGCAGAATTTTGAAAGATTTCAACATATGAAGCTTACAGAGAGACTGACACCGGCGATTCTCTCTTATGAGGGAATTCAGTATCAGTATATGGCACCGGCAGTATTCGAAGAGGGGATGCTGACTTATGTGCAGGAACATCTGCGAATATTGTCAGGGTTCTATGGGGTACTGAAGCCGATGGATGGAGTGACACCGTATCGTCTGGAAATGCAGGCAAAAACAAAAGCAGGGGATTGCAGAGGCCTATATGAATTCTGGGGCAGAAGGCTGTATGAAGAGGTAATGGATGATTCGCATGTGATCGTGAATCTTGCTTCAAAAGAATATTCCAAATGTATCGAAGCATATCTGACTCCAAAAGACAGATTCATTACCTGTGTGTTTGGAGAATTGTCCGGCAGAAAAGTTGTGCAGAAAGGCACCTATGCCAAGATGGCCCGAGGTGAGATGGTCAGGTTCATGGCTGAACAAAAAGTGAAAGAACCGGAAGAGATCCGGGAATTCCGGAGACTGGAATATGCGTACCGGGAAGAATTCTCAAGTGAATCAGAGTATGTCTTTATCAGGTGACTCAATTAGAGTCACCTGTCCATATATGCTTCAAAAAGAACCCAAGAAGTGTTTTTTGTTTGTGACACAAGTTTTTGTTGACAAGTTTATTTTGTCACAGTACACTTAGATTCACAGACAATGGTTCTATACTGAGAAACTATTGTTGCAATAAGATCTTTTCAGCTTTTGTTCTGAAAGCTATATTTTCTATTTAATTATTAATGGATTCGATCCCCGTTTCGGGAAAAATTCAGTATCTTAATTATCAAAATATATATAATGAACAGTATAACCTAATAACTATATTTCATCATTTTCGTTGTCTGTGACTATACTTTCTGATATAGTAAATGTAGATAGTTTCTCCGTGTAGTTAATAGAAAGGAGACTATATGGGAAAAACCAGAAGCAAATTTGATTCGAAAGACTTGGAATCTTCTTTGACGCAGCAGGAAGATGCAGTCCTGAAAACTGCTATGCGCTTTTTCGCAGATGAACTTTTGCCTTATTTTCATATTGAAGGTAAAGTTGTTGATTTTGCTCCGACGGAATTAGTGCACATGGAGTTAAGGAAACTTTATGAAGATATGAATCTGGTGATGGAGGATGGTACCTGGAAACATTTTGAGTTTCAAAGCACGGATGGTGGAATTCCTGATCTGAAACGATTTCGCGTGTATGAAGCTATGGCAAGTTATCAAAATAATGTGGCGGTGACTACATATGTGTTGTATTCTGGAAAAATTAGAAATCCGGTTACGGAATTTACGGAAGGTGTGAATACTTATCGGGTTATTCCAGTTATGCTTTTAGACCAGGATGCGGATAAAGAGATTCAGAAGATCCGACAGAAGTTGGAACAGGGGGAGCTGATAACCAGAAAGAATCTGGTTTCGCTTACTCTGTGTCCTTTGATGAGTGGTGAGATGTCACAGAAGGAACGTATTCAGGCAGCATTTTCGATTATGCGGAAAATCACGTCTGTCGATTCGAATGAAATCAGGAAAATGGAGGCAATGATTTATACAATGGCAGACAAATTTTTAGATAAAATGAGTATGGAAGAAATCTTGGAGGATATCAGTATGACGAAGTTAGGGACGATGTTGGTGAATAAAGGAATAGAACAGGGAATAGAACAGGGAATAGAACAGGGA
>JAEDLC010000023.1 GCA_016295505.1 Dorea sp. | reverse complement strand
CAGTGGTAAACATCTTCACCACCTCGCTCCCTGCTCTGCCACCATCTGAGCTCGAATTTTGACCTTCTCCGCCTCGTATCTCTTCTGTAAGGCTTTCATCTCCCTGTCCTTGAACTCAGCCTCTGCAGCCTTCACAGCAGCCCTCTCGGCATCCTGGGCGATTACTATCTTACCATCCTCGCAGGTGACGGAAATATAATCTCCGACGTCGAAACCAGCCTCCTTCAGCCACATACCCTTCAGCATGATGGTCGGTGTCTCCCGGTACTTATATCCGCTCTGCCCATAGACCTTAATACTTCTTTTCTTCGACATAATGATTTCCTCCTTCGGTTTACTCTGATTTTTCGATTTAGTACTCTGTTAACCCGCCATATTCAGATCACTCTCATACGCACCACCGCCTTTCCTGCTCCGGAGAAAAAGAAAAGAGCTACCAATGCTTTTTCGCATCAGTAGCTCTTACTGTTGGTTCCGTATGATATTATGATGGTTATTTCTTGTCCTGCTCTTTTTGGGCATCCTTGATTCTGTAGTAGTCTTCCATCTTCAGATTCAGGTGCACATATGAGTCAGGTTTTCGGTTGCTCAAGAGGCAAACAGTCTCAACATGCACGGTATGTGGAAATTGGTCCACTGCCCTCACTCTTTCAATCTCATATCCTTTCTCCCGCAGGACTTTCACATCTCTCGCCAATGTTGCACTATCGCAGCTGACATACACAATTCTCTCCGGCTGCATGTCCACCATCGTCTGAAGCAGCGATTCTTCACAGCCTTTTCTTGGCGGATCCACCACGATTACATCTGCATGAGCCTTCTCCCCGCCGTGTTCTCTCTCATAATCAGCATAATATTGCGGCAATACTTCCTCTGCTTTTCCTACGTAAAATTCGGCATTTTCAATGCCATTGATCTTCGCGTTGTTTCTGGCATCTTCAATTGCCTGCGGTATGATCTCAACTCCGTAGACCTGTTTTGCTTTCTTCGCCAGAAACAGGGAGATGGTTCCGATACCGCAGTACAGATCCCATACCGTTTCATCTCCGGTAAGTCCCGCATATTCCAGCGCCATTCCATAGAGCTTTTCTGTCTGAACCGGATTCACCTGATAGAAAGACAATGGAGAGATCTGGTACTTCACATCCCCGATATAATCTGTGATGTACGTCTGCCCCCACAGTGGTTTGATCGTATTGCCCATGATAACGTTCGTCTTTTCTTTGTTTATGCTGAGCGTAATGCTGGTCATCCCTTCGATCACAGACAGTCGTTCTGCCAGTTCCTGTCCATGTGGAAGTGTATTGCCATTGATCACAAGACATACCATAATTTCCTTTGTCCTGAATCCATATCGGATCAGGACATGGCGCACCAGTCCTCTGTGAAGTGTTTCATCATAGGCCGGAATCCGGTACTCTTCCATGAACGCAAGTATACATTTCAAAATCTCCTCATTCACTTTTGCACCAAGTGCGCAGTCGGTATTCGGAATAATGCTGTGCGTTCTCCCTGCATAGAATCCCGTAATCACATGTCCTTCTTTGTCCGTTCCGATCGGAAACTGCGCTTTGTTGCGATAATGAAACGGCTGTTCCAGCCCTTCTGATGACTCCATTCCTACGATCGGTTCCATCTTCTCTGCCAGCAATTTCTCCGGCACTTCGCCGATCCGAGTCAGATTGCCCCGCACCTTATCTTCTTTAAATCGGAGCTGCCTGTCATACTTCATTTCCTGGATCTGACAGCCGCCGCATTTTCTCGCCATCGGACAGACTGCTTCCTCTACACGCTCTCTGGATGGCTCTATGATACGCATCAGCCTTGCATATCCATAATTTTTCTTGGCCTTCATGACCTTGGCTTCTACCATGTCTCCAATGATAGCATCTTTGATGAATAATGTATATCCATCTACCTTGCCGATTCCTTCTCCATTTACCCCGATATCTTCGATCGTAACCGTCACCATCTCATTTTTCTGCATAACCTACTCCTGTTTTCCCTGATTCACACTCTATCTTCCATAACCATTTAGGACGTAACACTTTTCTCAAGCATTACGTCCTTATGTGTATCTCTCTAATTATCACTGTCCAGACAGCATTGCTTCTATACAACCGTCTTTCTCAGATTAGATTCAAATAACCTGTTATATCCCAGCCAGTCACTGGTCTTTTTATCCTTGAATATCTCTGTCAGCGTCTGCATCTTTGCATCCGTACAGTCTGCGAAGTTCAAAGCAACCGCCTCGGCAAGCGCCGGTTTCTTTGGCGAACCATATTCCAGCTCTCCATGATGTGCCACAATGCAGTGTTTCAGCTCATTGGCAAGCTTTTCCGGGAATCCCGGTATGGATCTCACCGCTTCCCCTACCATCTCTACACCGATAACAATATGTCCGAGAAGCTGCCCTTCATCCGTATAATCATTTTCCGGGAAAGAAGACAGCTCTTTGGTCTTGCCGATGTCGTGACAGATGGCTGCAGCATACAGAAGATCCCGATTCAGAATCGGATAAGCGCCTGCCATATACTCACAGAACTTCACCACACTCAGTGTATGCTCCAGAAGGCCTCCTGCAAATCCATGATGTACCGTCTTTGCTGCTGAATGTCCCTTGAACCGTCTGATAAATGTTTCATCTTTTACAAAATAATATTCAACCGCCTGACGCAGATACGGATTTTTGATCTGCTTTACATAATTCATCAGTTCCTGATACATGCCATCCGTACTTTTTTCTGTCGTCGGCATATAATCTGCCGGTATATATTCTCCCTCCTGCGCCTTTCGGATCTGCCGGATATTCAGCTGAAGATTGTTGTTATAGCTGATCACATCCCCAAATACCTCTATAAAATCCATCTCATCATAATCCGCGATCCCGCCGGAATTCGGATCCCAGACTTTTCCGTCCAGTGTTCCTGTCTTATCCTGAAGGATCAGATTATCGTATGGTTTTCCGTTTCTTGTCTCTGCGGAACGTTTCCCCTTACACAGATACACGTTCCTGATTGTCTCCCCTTCACGCAGGGTATTGATATATCTCATATATTCTGCCTCTTTCTACAAGCTTTTTATTGACTGCTTCCAATCATAACCGTAAATTCGATGTCTACATATCCGCCGGCTCCCTGACGCATACCTTCCACCTTTACTTCTATTCCGCTTTTTTCATCCATCAGAGCCGTATGATATGCGGAAAGAGAAGCTACTTTCGTCCCATCAATCTTGGTAATCACATCTCCGCTCTGAATCCCCGCTGCCATCGCAGGCGAATCTGTTTCCACTTCCCTTACATAGACACCCTTCGGGATTCCCTGGTCTTCCATATCACTGGTCACATCCAGTCCACGGATTCCGATATAAGGAACTGCCTGTCCATTGGAAAGGAGCTCTATATTCTTCTTCAGATCAGAGATACCATATCCGGTCACAAGGTTCTTTCCTTCTCCTTCCGAGATACTCTGATCAATCATTCCTATGATTTCACCGTTCAGATTCACGATCACACCTGTTCCGCCGATTGCACCGGCAATGTCGGTACAGATCAGATGATACCTTCCATCCGCGGTCTCAATTGTATTCTTATTGGACGACATCGTTCCAAATCCCATGGAACCGGCATATCCAAATTGTCTTCCAAGTACAATGACCGGATCACCCTTCTGTGCTGTCGTAGAACTGCCAAGCACCGCCGTTTTTATCTGCGCCCATGTGGATTCCGGTATCACAGACCGTGCAACAGAATAAACTCCAAGATCCAGACTGCTGTCTTCCATTAAGATGTCTGCTGTACAGGTTGCCCCATCAGAAAATGTTACCCGAATCTCTCCGGCACCCTTAACCGGAGATATTTTCCCCAGAATCAGAAGTTCTCTTCCGTTATCCGCGACGATCAGACCAGACACACTTCCCGAATGATCGTACGCCTCTGTCATCCATGCCTGATCATCCGTAATTCCTGTGATCTCCACTACCGATTTCTCTGCATCCACAGCAACTGCGGATACTGCTTTCTGCATCTTACGGTAACTGTCTGTATCCAGAACCGGCTCTATGACCTCTGTCTCTTCTGGTTTCTCCGTCTCCGCCCCTTCTTCTTCCTCTTCTTCTTCAGGGATCGTTACCTGCTGTGGATCCTTCTGGAATCTGTTCTCCATCCATGGTTTTACCGCGCAAAAACTGAAGCTGGCAACAATTCCGAAGACCAGACCCAATCCGGCAGTACGCCAGATATCATTTCTGATCTTTCTTTTTCCTCCGGCTTCATCCTTAATCATTTCCTGCATAAAAGAATACTCTGCCGGATTCTCTTCCATCGGAACTTCTTCCTGCAGACCATCCTTTTTCTGTTCCTGCTCTCTCTGTGGACCCCTGTTCTCATCCATAGACGATCAAACTCCTTTTCAATCCTCTTTATAGTATACCTTATGGACGGCAAATGTTCAATATTTATCCTTTTCTTTACGAGACAAATAAGGTAGAATAAGTCTAGGTGAAGAACATGAATAAAAAAACATTAACAAAATTAGAATACAATAAAATAATCGATCTCTTATCCGAGAAGGCTTCTTCTTTTGGAGGAAAGGAACGCTGCCGGCACCTGAA
Source organism: Dorea sp. (assembly GCA_016295505.1). Classification (GTDB taxonomy): domain Bacteria; phylum Bacillota; class Clostridia; order Lachnospirales; family Lachnospiraceae; genus Dorea_A. The sequence goes on along the minus strand of JAEDLC010000023.1, from coordinate 15,739 downwards.
GCCCATGACTTCTCTTGCCGAGATTCAGTCTGCCCAGGAGCAGACTGATGCTGCTTTTACCAGAATTGTAAAGAAAGGACGTCCATCCTTCAGCGGCTGTAATCCGGTCACAGATTCTTTGAAACGACTGGAAGTGGGGGCTGCTCTGGGAAGTGGCGAACTGCTGCGCATCTGCAAGCTTCTGGAAACAGCCGGCCGCCTCAAAGCCTACGGAAGAAAGGAAACCGTGGATGATAAAGAAGACTGTCTGGATGTATATTTTCAGCAGTTGGAACCTCTTACGCTCATCAGCACCGAGATCCGAAGATGTATCCTGGAAGAAGACGAGATCAGCGATGACGCCAGCAGTACACTGCGTCAGATCCGCCGCTCCATGTCACAGATCAATGATAAAGTACATTCCACACTCGCCTCTATGGTCAATGGCTCTCTGCGTACTTATCTGCAGGATCCGATCATTACCATGCGCGGTGACCGCTACTGTATTCCGGTTAAATCCGAATACCGAAGCCAGGTCTCCGGACTGATCCATGATCAGTCTGCCACCGGTTCCACTCTGTTTATTGAGCCAATGGCAGTTGTCAAGCTGAACAACGATCTGAAGGAGCTGTATGCAAAAGAGCAGGAAGAGATCCAGATCATTCTCGCACGGCTGAGTGCAGACACCGCAGAATACATTGATTCCATACGTACGGATTATCAGATACTGACGGAACTAGACTTTATATTTTCGAAAGGATCCCTCGCACTTGATATGAATGCTTCTATGCCGGTTTTTAACACCGAAGGGCGCATCCACATCCGTGAAGGCCGTCATCCGCTTCTGGACCCTAAAAAGGTTGTTCCGGTCACCGTTACACTGGGGGATACTTTTAACCTGCTGATCGTGACCGGTCCGAATACCGGTGGTAAGACCGTTTCACTGAAGACTGTCGGCCTCTTTACGCTGATGGGACAGGCCGGTCTTCATATTCCTGCACTGGACCGATCCGAACTTGCGGTGTTCCAGAATGTATATGCAGACATCGGAGATGAACAGAGCATTGAACAGAGTCTGAGTACTTTTTCTTCACACATGACAAATATCGTGTCATTTTTAAAATATGTGAACGAACAGTCTCTTGTTCTTTTCGATGAGCTTGGAGCTGGTACCGATCCTACCGAAGGTGCTGCTTTGGCCATTGCGATTCTGAATCATCTGCATCAGAGAGGCATCCGCACTATGGCAACCACACATTACAGTGAGCTGAAGGTCTTTGCTCTGTCTACCCCGGGCGTAGAAAATGCCTGCTGCGAATTCGATGTAGAGACGCTTCGTCCGACCTATCATCTGCTGATCGGAATTCCCGGCAAAAGTAATGCATTTGCCATTGCCGGAAAACTTGGTCTTCCGGATTATATCATCGAAGAGGCCAGAACACATCTGACCGAACAGGACGAGTCATTTGAAGATCTTCTGACAGATCTCGAAGCCAGCAAACGTACCATTCAAAAGGAGCAGGAAGAGATCTCTGCCTATAAGCGTGAACTTGCACGTCTGGAAGAGGAAACCCGCAAAAAGCGTGAGAAGCTGGAAGAACAAAAAGAAAAGATCCTGCGCGATGCCAATGAAAAGGCTTTTGCAATTCTTGCGGAAGCAAAAGAAACCGCCGATGAGACCATGCGTAATTTCCATAAGTTCGGCAAAGCCAACATCTCTGCTGCCGAGATGGAAAAAGAACGGGAAAGGCTTCGTAAAAAGATGGAAGCCACAAGAAGCGGCATTAAAATAGAAAGCTCGAAACCCCAAAAACAGCATAAGGCAAGTGACTTTAAGCTGGGCGAATCCGTAAAGGTACTAAGCATGAATCTTACCGGTTCTGTCACCTCCCTGCCTGATGCTAAGGGAAATGTAACCGTTCAGATGGGAATTCTCCGGTCCCAGGTGCATATATCTGATCTGGAGATCATAGAAGAAAAGCCTTCCTACTCTGCGGCAAAGACCCGGCAGACCGGAAAAGGCAAAGTAAAGATGAGCAAATCACTTTCCGTAAGTCCTGAGATCAATCTTCTCGGCAAAACGGTAGATGAAGCAATTGCAGAACTCGATAAATATCTGGATGACGCATACCTTGCACACCTGTCATCTGTACGTATTGTACACGGAAAAGGCACCGGTGCCCTGCGTTCCGGTATTCATCAGTATCTGAGACGCCAGAAACACGTCAAGACATTCCGCCTTGGTGCATTTGGCGAAGGGGATTCCGGTGTGACCATCGCTGAGATCAAATAAAGAATCCGTAATCCCGGAGAGGAGTATAATTATGAACAAACAAAAAATCTTAATCGTGGACGATGACGAAAATATCGCCGAACTGGTGTCACTTTATCTTACAAAAGAGTGCTTTGACACCATGATGGTACATGACGGTGAAAAGGCTCTGGTGGCTTATGAAAGCTATCAGCCCAATCTGATCCTTCTGGATCTGATGCTTCCCGGAATCGACGGCTATCAGGTCTGCCGTGAGATTCGTACCCGTTCAAATGTACCGATCATCATGCTGTCTGCCAAGGGCGAAGTCTTTGACAAAGTGCTGGGACTGGAACTCGGTGCAGACGATTATATTATGAAACCATTTGACTCAAAGGAACTGGTTGCCCGGGTGAAGGCAGTTCTTCGTCGTTATCAGGCGATCCCCAAACCGGAAACTCCAAAGGAAGACCGCGGAAAATGTGTGGAATACCCTGGAATTGAAATTAACCTGACGAATTATTCTGTCGTGGTTGACGGTGTCACCGTAGAGATGCCTCCAAAAGAGCTGGAACTTCTGTACTTTCTTGCATCTTCCCCGAATCAAGTCTTTACAAGAGAGCAGCTTCTTGATCAGATCTGGGGCTATGAATATATCGGAGACACAAGAACTGTCGATGTTCACATCAAGCGTCTCCGCGAAAAGATCAAAGATCACAGCGGCTGGAGCTTAAGTACCGTATGGGGAATCGGCTACAAATTTGAAGTGAAGTAATCAAAGAAGGGATCGTCATGAAAAGCACACTCTATCCAAAATTTATTCTCGTCTATCTGGTGTTTGCATTTATGAGCATATTTACAGTAGCTACACTGACAGAAAACCTTGTCAGTGAGCCCCTGGAGGAAAAGACATCCTCCGATATGTATCGCGAAGCAACCCTCGTCGCAAATGATTATCTTACCAGATATTTTTCTGACCAGATCTCTTCTGCTGATGTACATCTGCAGCTGAACGCGATAGAATCGCAGCTGAATGCTGCGGTATGGTTTGTGGACAGAGACGGAAACCTGATTTCTTCTGCACAGTCAGACAGCTATCCGGCTGCACCGACAGCCATTGATAATTTCGATCCTGCGGAAAGCGGAAGTGCACAGTATCAGACAGGCGATTATCACGGATATTTTTCGAAAGATGTCATCACTGTAATTGCTCCTGTTGTATATAGCTATTCTCCCAAAGGCTATCTGATCATTCACAAATATGTATCTGATCTTACGGATCTTCGGGACATCTTACTGCACGGTGCTTTTATTACACTGACGATCATCTATGCATTATCCTTTATGATTCTGCTTGCTTTTCATTTCTTCGTATACCGTCCGCTTCATATCATAACAGAAGCGGCAACTCAGTATGCGGTCGGCAATCTGGATTACGAGATTCCGGTAAAAACAGAAGATGAGATGGGGTATCTGTCTGCATCTTTGAATTATATGGCTTCTCAGCTCAAGGATATGGAAGATTACCAGAAAAAATTCGTGGCAAATGTATCACACGATTTTCGTTCGCCTCTCACTTCCATCAAAGGATATGTGGAAGCCATGGCAGATGGAACAATTCCGCCGGAGCTGCATGAAAAATATCTGAACATCATCCTGTTTGAGACAGAACGTCTTACTGATCTGACTCACGATCTGCTGACACTGAATGAATTTGACACCAAGAATCTGCTTCTCAACAAGACGGCTTTTGATATCCACGATACGATCAAGCATGTAGCAGCTTCCTTTGAAGGCGTCTGCACCCAGAAAAAGATATCCATTGAATTGCTCTTTGCTACCAAGTATCTGCGTGTGACTGCCGATCAGCGCAAGATCGAGCAGGTTCTTTATAATCTTCTCGATAATGCAATCAAATTCAGCGACACCAATTCTATCGTGACCATTGAGACAACAGAGCGCGGAGAAAAAGTATATACCTCCGTAAAAGACAACGGAATTGGAATTCCACGCAATTCTCTGAATAAAATCTGGGAACGTTTTTATAAGACAGATCTTTCCCGTGGAAAAGACAAAAAAGGAACAGGGCTTGGCCTTTCCATTGTAAAGGAAGTTATCCAAGCCCATGGCGAAAATATCAATGTAATAAGTACGGAAGGCGTCGGAACTGAGTTTATCTTCTCACTTCCCAAATCTTCCTAATAAAGAATTTTCTGAATCTCTATATCTTCCAGGCCTTCACTGGTGACCCACGTATAACCGGTATTCACCATGGCCTCATTTCCCATATCGAGTGCGGCTCTCGCAGCTGCAACGACAGTTGCGTAGCCCATTCCGAATGGGTTCTGGGCGATCAGCCCCACTACTTTTCCGTCAGACAGTGCTTCGACCTCCTCTTTACTTACGTCAAATCCTACCACCTGAACCTGGTCTGACATTTCATTGCGCTCCAGTCCGTCAAGTGCCAGAAACAGGGCATCTCCATTAGCGGCAAAACATCCCCTGATATCAGGATTTTTTGCAAATATATAATCTACAACATCGTCCTCCGTAATCTCTTCCGGACTGACTTCTTCCTGTGCTGCCGTATTCTCAGTCGTATCTGCTTCTAACTGATACGTTCCTGCATTGATCTCAGCGGCAATCGTCTGCTGCATCTCTCCCAGCTGATCCATATGATATACGCTGACCACCGACATATTTGGATGATTCGTCTGGATCTCTTCCGTAAATGCTCTTTCACGGGCGAGCGCCGCCATAGATTTGGAATCCTGTACAAACAGAACCACTTCTCCTTCATCGCCAACTGCTTCCGCAAGCTTTACGGCCGCTTCTCTGGCCGCCGCCTCATTGTCCGTTGAAACGGTTGCCATCACCCCCTGATAATCGCTTCCGGAGTCAAACGCCACGATCGGAATATCATTATCTGCAGCCATATCAAACTGTACTTCACACGCCTTTGCATCTGCAATAGAGATTCCAACAGCAATCGGAGATCTGTCGATATCCAGTTCCTCATCCAGAATATTCACCTGCTCATCTACATCATCTGCAACTTCCGGTGCATTATAGGATGCTTTCACCTTGTCCTTGCCTTCATAACCCAGATTCGCATTGATATCGGCCACTGCCTGAAGTACTCCTTTTTCCACCTCATCCCAGTAAGCGCTTCCTTTTGCTTTCCCGATGATGGATATATAGGAACCTTTTTCCAAGTTCAGCCCATCTACATTGTTGTAGGCCGCCGGCTCTATCAGATTCAGCTTCCCCTGATATTCTTTCTCTTCCTTTTCCACATTCTGTTCTTCTTTGATCTTCTTTTCTTCCTCGGTTTCCTGCGGTGCTGACTGACAAGCACTGACAAGCATCATGGCACTCAGCAGGACTGCTATCATTCTGCTTTTCCTTTTCATTCTCAATAATTCTCCCACATTTTTTGTTCTTATTCTTAACCTGCAAACGGTCTGTTTTCATATTGCCTCAATACACTATACACCAAAACGGTGAAAATTTGTTGAAATTTTTCTTAATTTTTCATACCATTTTCTACATTAATCCGGTTTTCTGTATCATCTGTATCTTCAAAAATGCACTGTCTCCTCTTGTATATTTTCACGTTTTGTATTATCATGTGTATAGACTTAATTCGTTTATGTCTATTTATACGAAAAAGGAGGGTACATACTATGGCACACGTAATTAGTGATGAATGTGTAAGCTGCGGTTCTTGCGAAGCTGAATGTCCAGTAGGAGCTATCTCTCAGGGAGCAGATCATTACGAAATCGATGCTGACGCTTGCGTAGATTGTGGCGCATGTGCTGCTCAGTGTCCAACAGGAGCTATCTCTGAAGGCTAGTCATATGAGAAAAGCAATTTAAAAGTACACTGCATGGATTCTCTGTGCAGTGTATTTTTTTAATATTTTTATATTTCCGACGTGTTCTGACGTATTTCCCATATTCGCATGTGGTATGATACACCTGTCCAGAGGACAACCATCAACAAGGGGGTATAGAGTAATGGGTAATAATGCATTAGAACAGCTCAAACGCGAAACCAAAGATGATGTCAGACTATACAACTGCATCAAAGAACTCTACGAACAGGGTGTGCCCTTCAATGAACTGAAAGCACTGATCCCGGACATCCGAAGAACCAGAGAACAGCTGCACATCAAGCGGATGCTTGAAAACAACAATGAAGTACTTCTTTCTATGATCAGTAAAGAAATGTCCTTTCTTCTGGATGCAAAGGAACGCCAGCAGGAAGAAGAATTCAAAAAACTGGACCAGCTTATCCGCCAGCAGCAATCCTTTCGGAAGTCTGCGGCATCAGCCGGTCCCATAAAAAAGTTAAAACAGCTATTCCTGCCTGCTTAAGTTGGCAAACTTTGTATATTCGCCAAGCCAGGCCAGATTAACGGTCCCAACAGGGCCGTTTCTTTGTTTAGCAATGATAATCTCAGCCTGTTTCTTGAATTCAGAATCCTTATTGTAATACTCATCACGATAGATAAACATTACCACATCGGCATCCTGCTCGATCGCACCGGATTCTCTGAGGTCAGAAAGCATCGGCCGCTTATCCGGTCTGCTTTCCACTGCACGGCTTAACTGCGACAGCGCAATGACAGGAACATTCAGCTCTCTTGCCAGCCCCTTCAATGCACGGGAGATCTCCGATATCTCCTGTTGACGGGATTCAGAGCTTCTTCCTACACTTCCCGTCATCAACTGCAGGTAGTCGATAATTATAATGTCAAGTCCATGCTCCAGCTTGTATTTTCTACACTTAGAACGAAGTTCTGAGATTGAGATTCCCGGTGTATCGTCAATGATCAGCTTCGATTTTCCGATCACACCTGCTCCCTCTATCAGTTTTTCCCAGTCGGAATCCTTCATATTACCGGTTCGAAGCGATTGTGCATCTACCTGAGATTCCAGAGAGAACAGACGGTTCACGAGCTGTTCCTTTGACATCTCCAGACTGAATATGGCAACCGCTTTGTTCTTCTTAAATGCAACATACTGTGCAATATTCAGTACAAAAGCCGTCTTTCCCATGGATGGTCTCGCAGCAACCAGAATCAGGTCGGATGGCTGAAGTCCGGATAATTTGTAATCCAGATCTATAAATCCTGTCGGAATTCCAGTCACTGTTCCTTTGTTTTTAGACGCCTTTTCGATCCGCTCCAGAGCATTCATGACAACCTGTCGGATCGGAACGTAGTCACCTGTATTTCTTCGCTGGAGAAGTTCAAATACAGACTTCTCCGTATTCTCCAGAATTGCTTCCAGCGGTTCCTTTCCTGCATAGCAGGTATTCGCAATCTCTTCATTCAGACGAATCAGCTTTCGCATCAGAGACTTCTCTGCAACAATCTCCGCATAATATTTTACATTTGCAGATGTTGGAACTGCTGTTACAAGATCCTTCACAAATTCAAGGCTTGCGATCTCTGCAGGAACATCTTTCTCCTTCAGCCGTTCCTGCAGTGTGATCAGATCCACCGGTTTTCCCTCATTAAACAATTCCACCATGGAATCAAAGATGACTCCATAGGCACTCTGATAAAAATCGGCACCGCTTACGATCTCCGCCGCTGTCATTATGGCATCCTTGTCCATCAGCATGGCACCTACAACAGACTGTTCCGCTTCCACGCTATGGGGCATGACTCTCTTTATAAGTGCCTCTTCCACGCCTTATCTCCTCCTAAGCTTCCTCTGTTACAACTACTTTCAGGTCTGCTGTTACCTTCGGATGCAGTTTGATTGGAACATTATGTGTTCCGAGAGTCTTTATTGTCTCCTTCAGCTGTACTTTTTTCTTATCAATCTCGAGACCAAGCTGCGCTTTTACTTCTTCTGCTATCTCTTTGGAAGATACAGAACCAAATGCTTTTCCGCCTTCTCCCATCTTAATGGCAACTTCAATCTTTCCTGCCTCAATCTTCTTTCCAAGCGCCGCTGCCTCTTCATACTGCTGCTGTGCGATCTTGTCATCATTCGCCTTTTTCAGTTTCAGATCGTTCAGATTCTTTCCGTTTGCTTCCAGACCTTTCTTTTTCTTTAAGATAAAGTTTCTTGCATATCCATCACTTACCTCAACAATATCGCCTTTTTTTCCAAGCGCTTTAACGTCTTCTGTCAATATTACTTTCATTCTAGATGTCTCCTCCTCCTATCATATCATCAATCACCTGTTTCAGGCATGCAACTGCTTCATCCATATCCGTATGATTAAACTGGGCTCCGGACGCATTCATATGTCCTCCTCCTCCCAGACGTTCCATAATAATCTGAACATTCACCTCATCGATTGAACGCGCACTGACATAAATTCTTCCATTATACTCCGTAAGGACAAACGAAGCCTTCACTTCATTAATATCCAGAAGCTCATTGGCTGCCTGCGCTCCGATAATGGTTGGACTTTCTATGTGGAGGTTTACACCTTTTGCGATTGCAAACCGGTTGTAATACACCTCAGCACTGCTGATAATCTCAGCCTTTGCTCTGTACGATTCCATGTCATCACGGAACAGCTTGCGCACAAGTGTAATATCAGCACCACATCTTCGCAGAAACGCCGCCGCTTCAAAGGTACGAACACCGGTACGGTTCACAAAATTATTGGTATCGATCATAATTCCTGCATAAAGGCTGCTGGCCTCAATCTTCGGAATCTTAATCCCATCCACAATATACTGCAGTACTTCCGATACCATCTCACATGCAGATGATGCATACGGCTCAATATAGGAAAGCAGCGCATTGTCTATATTATCACTGCTTTGCCTGTGATGGTCAAGTACTACTATCGTTTTTGTCTTTTTCAGAAGCTCTTCGCATTCCGTCATCTGCGGGCGGTTGGTATCTACGACCACCACCATGGAATTCTCATCCGCCATATCGATTGCCTGCGCAGATGTAAGGAACAGCTCTTCCGGATAATCCGGATCCTTTTCAAACAATTCATACAACGGACGTAAGGACGCTGACACCTCATTGATCACAATGTACGCTCTCTTTTCCAGTGCTGCTGCCGCGCGATAGATTCCCATCGCTGCTCCAAATGCATCCACATCGGTAAGCTTATGTCCCATAACAAAGATCTTGTCTTTGACGGTAATGAATTCTCTGAGTGCTTCCGCTTTTACACGGGCTTTTACACGGGTATTTTTGGAAGTCTGTTCACGCTTTCCTCCAAAGTAAGTCACCCCGCGGCAATCCTTGATTACAGCCTGATCCCCGCCTCTTGCCAGAGCAAGATCGATTGCAACACGTGCATAGTTATAGCTCTGCGCATAAGACTCGCTGCTGAGTCCAAGGCCGATACTTAAAGTAGCCGGGATTCCGTTTCCGATGTTGACATTCTTCACATCCTCAAGCAGAGAAAACTTATCCTCCTCCAGCTCTTTAAAATATGACTTTTTAATAGCAATAAAATACTTGTCATTCTCAAGCTTTTTGACGATACCATCTACTTTGGCAATATACTTATTGATCTTTCTGTCGACAAGCGCGATCAAAAGAGACTGGCGTACTTCCTCCACACTGTCAATCACTTCATCGTAATTATCAATATAGATCAGTCCGGCGACCATTCTCTGCTCTTCATTTTCCCGGAGTGCCTTATTCAGATTTGTCACATCCTTCAGATATACCGCTATGAAATACTCTTTTTCCTTTGGCATCTCCATAAGCGGCTCCATCTCGCTGAATCCCTCCACCGAGATCTTTCTGAGCTCAGCTTCATACTCCTTGTCCTCATAGTACACATCCATAAGTACTTTTTCGTCGGGATTTTTCGGGAAAATACTTTTATTCAGTTCCGGAATATACTTGCTGATGTACGCCTCTCCCTTCGGCTTCCCACCCAGGATCGCCTCAAACTGATCGTTCATCCACAATGCTTTTCCATCATCCAGAAGAATTGCATAAGGCACAGCCAGTTCCCGAAGCAGCGTATTCTGGATAATTCCATACTGGGCAGCAAATTCCACCAGATCTTTCATGATGATAGACTTACTGTAAAAGTACAAAACTGCTATCATGGCAATATAGATCAATACAAACACCAGCATCAAAAGTCCGGCGTTTCTGTCAATCTCATAGATCCAGATATTCATTGCCATAAGGAGCAATGCCATGATTGCCGGCCATTGTATATACAGCTTCAGCTGTCCCTTCAGCTTAAACCGTACCTTTCCCTCTTCTTTTTTCTTTTCTACCATAACCTCGCCTCAAAATTCTTGTTTGATCAAAAACGCCTCACACGTTTTTGAAACACTATGTTCCCAACTATGCATTTAGAGTCATTATATCACCTTTTTTGCGAAAATAAAAGACGGGAAATCCCATACTTTCTATCGGTGCAATTTCCCGTCTTTTTCCTTCGTATTTCTGTATTTTATTAATTATTCATCATAACCATTCGGATTCTGGGACTGCCATCTCCAGGTATCCTCACACATCTCTTCCAGTCCGCGCTCCGCTTTCCATCCAAGCACTTGTGCTGCTTTCGAAGGATCTGCATAACACATGTCAATATCTCCGGCCCGTCTTGGTTTGATCTCATACGGAATCTCTTTTCCGCAGGCCTTACCGAACGCCTTTACCATATCCAGCACGGAATAGCCCACACCCGTTCCGAGATTGATGATATCCAGCCCCGGATTGGTAAATATATAATTGATTGCTTTCACATGTCCGATCGCAAGGTCTACCACATGGATATAGTCACGTACACCCGTTCCGTCAGGTGTATCATAGTCATTGCCAAACACACCCAGCTTTTCAAGTTTGCCAACTGCAACCTGTGAGATATAAGGCATCAGGTTGTTTGGAATTCCCTTTGGATCCTCTCCGATCCTTCCGCTTTTATGTGCCCCAACCGGATTAAAATAACGAAGCAGGATCACATTCATATCCGGGTTTGCCTTCTGCACATCCGTCATGATCTGTTCCATCATAGATTTGGTCCATCCATATGGATTGGTACACTGTCCCTTCGGGCATGCTTCCGTAATCGGAATCTCCTCCGGGCTTCCGTATACTGTTGCAGACGAACTGAACACGATATTCTTCACTCCTGTCTGCTTCATTACATCCATCAGGGTCAGTGTTCCGGTTATATTATTACGGTAGTATTCCAATGGCTTACGAACAGATTCACCTACTGCTTTCAGAGCCGCACAGTGAATGACCGCATCAATTCCTTCCGCTTCAAACATCGCCTTCAAAGCAGCTTCATCCATTACATCGCCCTCATAAAAAGCAACCTCTTTTCCGGTGAGTTCTTCTACTCTTCTGACAGACTCTCTGGATGAATTACAGAGGTTATCATATACAACCACCTCATATCCTTCATTCAAAAGCTCTACTGCTGTATGACTTCCTATGTAACCGGCTCCTCCGGTAATCAATATCTTCGCCATGCTTCTACCTCCTAGATGTTACTGTATTTTTTAATAATCTCCTGCATAGTATACCACTTTTTCTCCATATCTTCAACCAGCTTGAACTGTGTACGGCATCTGTCCAGGTTCTGGTTTTCGCGGTGTATCTTAAAATAAATATCCCCCTGAAGATAATCCGTCAGGAAACGCATTCCACATTCATAGGTCATGACCTTTGCTCCCATCGGCATCAGTTCAATCTCCTTTTTTGTGAGCTGTCCGCCGCATCCTTCGATAAATCCCTTTGCGTACAGTTCAAACAGTTCCATACTGCAGGATACCTTACTCAGATCCTGCTCATCTTCTGCAGCGGTACTGGCACCAAATCTGATCGAATCGCCAAAGTCATTCATTGCAAGTCCCGGCATAACCGTATCCAGATCGATCACACAGACTCCTTTTCCGGTCTTGTCATCAATCATGATATTATTCAGCTTGGTATCATTATGGGTAACACGCAGCGGCACTTCTCCTCTTTCCATCAGCTCTGAAAAATAATTGGCTACATCTTCCCTCTCCAGAACAAACTGTATTTCTTTCTGCACGTATGCCGCTCTTCCCATCACATCTTCTTCCACCGCTTTTTTAAATACCGCGAACCTTGCTCTGGTATCATGAAATCCTTCTATGATCTCATGAAGGGTATCTGCCGGATAATCTGCAAGCAGACACTGAAACTTTCCAAATGCAACTCCACTTTCATAAAAGTGTTCCGGATTTTCCACCTGGTCATAGCTGGTTGCATTGGTAATAAATTTATAAGATCTCCAGTAATCTCCGCAGGAATCCACATAATACGGTTTTCCATCGACCGCAGGGATGATATTCAATGTTTCCCGTTCCGGATCTCCTCCGTTTTCAATGATCTTCTTTCGAAGAAAAGAAGTAACTCCGACAATATTTTCCATCAATTCTATCGGTTTTTTGAACGTCTTCGTGTTCATTCTCTGAAGGATCACTTTCACCTGACCCATATCTGCAATATCAAATACCAGCAGATACGTGTCGTTAATATGTCCGCTTCCGTACGGACATTCTTTCACCAAAATCCCCTCATATTGAAAATGTGCGATTACCTCATCTCTCTGTTTTCTTGTCACGTGAGCCATTAGACTTCCTCCCACAGATGTTCGGGGTAACGGCCTTCCTCTTTCATTTTCCGAATTGCTGCTACAACCACCGGTTTATCTTCTTTATAGGTTACGCCATACCATTTATCCACAGATGTAAGAACTGCAACCGTTGCTTTCTCCTCGCCCAGCAGATCACTGACAACTGCCGGAAGGAAATATTCACACTTCATAGGATTTGCCTTAAGTCCGTTATCAAGAAATCCCGGGAACCTGTCCCTGATCTCCTCCAGGATACTTCTCGTAAATCCCCACATATTCATGGAAACCGTCGTATCTGCCGGTACATATGTCCATGTCTGTCCGTCATCTTCTGTATATGCGATTCCATCGTCGCGTTTTTCGATCCGTGTACGTTCATGAATCGCGATCAACTCTCCGTTTTCATTCATATCACAGATTCCGCGGGCTACATGTCCGTTGTCCGTTACTGTATTTCCCAGATGATAACCGACCATTGTATACCTGTATTTATCATCATCCTCATGGGATGCAAGATAATCATAGATCAGCTGGAAAGCTTCCTGTCCATAATAATCGTCTGCATTGATCACCGCAAACGGACCCTCGATCTGATCAATACAGCTGAGTACCGCGTGTGCGGTTCCCCATGGTTTTACGCGTCCTTCCGGAACCTCATACCCTTCCGGAAGATCGGTAAGCTCCTGATATACGTACGAAACATCCATATAGCGGGAAATTCTGTTTCCCACACGTTCTTTAAAATCCGCTTCCAATTCACGCTTGATGATAAAGATTACTTTTTCAAATCCTGCTCTTCTGGCATCATACATGGAAAAATCCATAATGATATGTCCATCATCATCCACAGGATCGATCTGCTTTAATCCTCCATAACGACTTCCCATTCCTGCCGCCATAATGACTAATACTGGTTTTTTCATCATTCTACCTCCGGACTGTTAATTTAACTGAATTTCACTTATATTTATTGTATTACAAAGGGGCTTTAATTTCTTTATCTTATAGAATTCTTAATTTGCACAATCCACTTACCGGATTACTTCAGACAGAGCAGCTTCATCCGCAACCAGTGTCACATCATTGTGCATCTGAAGAATCGATGCCGGGACCTTCGGTGTCACCGGCCCGAAAAATGCCTTCTTCACAATCTCGGCCTTATCCTCACCACTTACAATGACCAGGATCTTCTTTGCATGCATGATCGTCTTGATTCCCATCGTATACGCCTGACGCGGAACCTCATCCGCTGAAGCAAAGAATCTCTTGTTGGCTTCAATGGTACGCTCCTGAAGATCCACGCAATGTGTTTCCTTCTCGAACGCTTCATCCGGTTCATTAAATCCGATATGTCCGTTGTGCCCAAGCCCAAGAAGCTGAAGATCAACCCCGCCAAGCGAATGAATCAATTCTTCATATCTTCTGCATTCTTTCTCGCTGTCTGCCTCCATGCCGTTCGGAAGATGCGTGTTCACCGGGTTAATGTTCACCAGGTCGAAAAGATGTTGATGCATAAAATAATAGTAACTCTGATCATTCGTTACCGGAAGGCCCTTATATTCATCCAGATTCACTGTTGTCACTTCCGAAAAATCAAGATCTCCCTTCCGATACCATTCGACCAGCTGCTCATAAGTACCGATCGGTGTGGATCCTGTTGCCAGACCCAGCACGCAATTTGGCTTCATAATCACCTGCGCCGATAAGATATTGGCAGCTTTTCTGCTCATCTCTTTGTAATTTGCTGCTTTGTAAATTTTCATAAAACGTTACCTCCCAAATCTGCTCCTTATTTTTTTACAATCTTTGCCGTGGCAAAATATTCCGGCATATGAAAACTCGGCACTTCGCTTCTGATCGGAGCATAAGACGCATAATGCTCTACTGCCTGTGTCTCAGATATCTTGTAAAAATTACATGCAAAACTGCTTCCTTCTCCCAGCTTCAATGGTCCGTATATCATCTCCAGGATCCTGACAGGAATCCGAAGACTCACGCTCCACTGTTCCTCTTCCATCACTGCTCTGCATGCAAACGCTTCCATCTCCTCCGGCTTAAAATAAGTGCGATATATTCTCTTTTGACCATAGGCAGCCAAAAGAGCCCCATTAGCGTTGAACTCAAAATTAAGATATGTGGCATGATCTCCCCGCTCATTTCCAGGTTCAAACATAAAAAAAGCTTCCATTGCACTATCCCGATATACCGGATCCTGATGATTCTCATAAGTGCGAAGTGGATCCTTTTCTTCACATACCATCTTAAGATAGAATCCATCTCCCGGTATAAATCCCAGGTAGCCATATGTATCCGGGATCTTTCTGGTTCCCCACAACAGACATTCCACCTTAAAAGGACACAATGTTTCCAGCTCGTCAACACTTGTAATCATCTGAACTTCCATAGACAACTTCCTCCAACTTCTTCCGGTTCATTGTTTTTCATATGCAGTTTTATGATTTAAATTTATCAAAAATAAAACATAAAAACAAGATTGTACAAATGCAAAGACATAAAAATACAAAAAAAACAGTCAATCGTGCTACCGAAAGACTGTTTCTTTTACATTTACATTCTATTAGTCCTGTACGTATGGCATAAGAGCGATATGACGTGCTCTCTTGATTGCAACAGTAAGAGCTCTCTGATGTTTTGCACAGTTTCCTGTAATTCTTCTTGGAAGAATCTTTCCTCTTTCAGAGATATACTTTCTTAACTTTGCTACATCCTTGTAATCGATCTCGTTATTCTCTTTTCCACAGAATACGCACACTTTTTTTCTTCTGCGTCCGCCGCCTCTTCTCTTGAAGCCGCCTTCCGGACGATTTCCTTTATCGTAAGCCATTGCTTTTACCTCCTTATTCACTAAGTATTCAGCGCCTAATTAAATGGTAATTCCTCATCAATTCCATCTGGAATATTCATGAAGCCGT
>JAEDLC010000137.1 GCA_016295505.1 Dorea sp. | reverse complement strand
CAGGATGTATGGGAAGAATTTCATCTGTTGACGGAATATTTTGTAAAACAGGGAGATTATCAGGAACAGGAATGTGTCCGGCTGATGTTTTTGCTGCATAAAGAAACTATGGAAGAAAACTACAGTCTGGAAAAGCTGATGGCAGAATGCATGCAGGAAACAGAAGTAAATGAGAAAAAAGAGAAGAGATCAGAAAAAGAAGTAAGAGAAGGCAGTAAGAATGTGGAGTATGATTCGGAAGAACATGACTGGATTACAGAACAGGAACTTGGGAGCAACATTATGAGAGAGACGGAAAATATGTGGACACCGGTAAAGCGTTTCCTCGGACGGCATAAGAAACAGAAATGGGGTGACTGGGACGGACTGCATATCGAAGAAGAGGATCTGTAGAGAGAAGCCCCGAAATGTCAGGAGACTCCCTGAAATGTCAGAAAGCCCATGGAGAAATCCCGGCAGGTATGCTATACTAAAGCCAGTGTAAACATATCTTTGAAGGGTAAAAGGCATTATTCATGAAAAAAAATAAAATCAAAGCTCCCTGTACGGTTGCATTAATAGCAGTGAATGTTATCGTGTTTTTGTTTCTGTCATTCAGAGGAATGACAGAGGACGGAATGTTTCTTCTGGAACACGGAGCGATGTATGTTCCGTATATGATTGAAAAGGGAGAATATTACCGGATATTTACCAGTATGTTCCTTCATTTTGGATTTGATCATCTTTTGAATAACATGGTCATACTGGCAGCAATCGGATGGAATCTTGAATATGAGATCGGACAGCTGAAATTTGTGATCCTGTATCTATTCAGTGGTTTGGGCGGAAATCTTCTGTCTGCATACTGGGATATTCGTGTGGGTGATTATGCTGTTTCCGCCGGAGCCTCGGGCGCGATCTTCGGAGTGATAGGGGCTTTATTGTATGTAGCGATCCGTAACAGAGGACGTATCGGAGATATATCGGGAAAAGGACTTGTCTTTATGATTATCCTGAGTCTGTATTACGGATACAGCAGCGGCGGAGTGGATAATATGGCGCACATAGGAGGACTGATTGCGGGCTTTTTATTGAGTGTTCTCCTGTACAGGAAGAAGAATCGTAAATTCCGTTCCGTCTCCGGGTACTGATGAGACTTTGACAGAACCACCATGAGCCTGGATCACACGCCTTGTGATTGGAAGCCCAAGTCCGGTGCCGTCTGGTTTGTGTGTGATAAACGGTTCGAAGATGGAAGATATCTCATCGGCGGGGATTCCGCATCCGGTATCCGAAATCGTGATTTTAAGAACCATTTTCTCCGTGCATGCAGTGAGACGGATGGATGGACGAGAGGAGGCGTCGCTGTTAAGAACTGCATCGCGTGCGTTTCTTAACAGATTCAGAAGTGCCTGCTTCAGCTTGACCGGATCAATGAGCATGGAAGGCAGATCGGGCCTGATTGCAGAGGAGAACTCTATATCCGTGTCTATGATGGATGAAGCGAAAGACAAAGATAAAACCTTCAGGTAAGTATTCATATCTGTCAGACAGGTATTCAGGCGCTCCCCATTGTTGTAGGAAGACAGTTCTTCCAGAAGCTGTGTCATATATTCTATATCCTGATGAAGCTCAGACCAGTGGTCAAAAGAAAGAACTTCCGGATGCTGTGATTCAATGAGTTGTAAGGTACTGTAAACGAGAGTCAGAGGGTTGCGAATTTCGTGACTGATGGTACTGATATCCATGCGGTGAGACTCAAGAAGTCTTGAAAGCAACTCTGATTTTTCCGGACTTTCCTGCATTATCTGTTGTAATTTGTCATAGTCTGTCGAATGAAACATAATCGATACCGCCCCTTTCTGATGTATCAGTTTAGCATTGGCGGTTGAAATAATCAATTACTATTTTTTAAGAAAGAAGGATGAGAAAAATGAAGGATGATAACTGTATATTCTGTAAACTTGCAAACGGGGATATCCCAACTGCTACACTGTATGAGGATGAAGATTTCAGAGTGATTCTGGATGCAAGTCCGGCGGCAAAAGGACATGCACTGATCATTCCAAAAGAGCATTATGCGAATCTGTATGAGCTGGATGATGAACTGGCATCAAAGGTTCTTGTGCTGGCTAAAAAGATGATCACGAAGCTTACGGACATTCTGGGATGTGATGGATATAATATCGTACAGAACAATGGAGAAGCGGCAGGTCAGACGGTATTCCATTTTCACATGCATCTGATCCCGAGACATAAAGATGACGGTGTCGTACTGGGTTGGAAGATGGGAGAACTGACAGAAGAAGATAAAGAGGATATCTTATCAAAAATAAAACAATAGAAATGAAGGATTAAAAAGTGGGAATGGAGTCTAAAGATAAAACTACTTTTGACATGGTCTATGAGGAAAATGCCGAGATTGTGTATAAGGTGGCGTTAAAATACTCCGGGAACCATCATGTAGCAGAAGAGATTGTACAGAGCGTTTTTATTAAATTATTTGTAAATATGGAGCATGTAAATCTCAATGCAATTCGCCCATGGTTGATTCTGACTGCAAAGTATATGAGCTTGAATTACAAAAGAGATACGCATCGGGAGATGCTGATGGAGAGCATGGATCAACTGGAAACAGAAGGACACACGGATGTACTGGAAAACAGTGCAGAAGACGTCTTTATGAATAAGCTGGAAGAATGTGAAGTAAGAGGATATACAGGAGATATTCTGGAAGCGTTATATCGCAAGAATGAACGCTGGTATGATGCAATTACGTTTACATATCTTCTGGAAAAACCACAGAAAGAAGTCGCAGAAATTATGGGTGTAAGTCCGGAAGTGCTATATAGCATGCTGTATCGGGCGAAAAGATGGATACGGAAGAATTATAAAGGACGGCAGGACCACTTGCATGAAACATAAAACAGGTGTCTGCAGGACACCTGTTTTGTCACATAAAGTTATGAAAAATGCATTATGAGCGAACGACAGATTCGATCAGATCGATAATGGTATCAATGGAATTCTGCTGAGGAGAATTCTTCATTGCATTGATATAAGTCTCGCGGTTTTCGTAAAGATTCTGAATCGCGTTAAGAAGAACTTCCTGAGACAATTCTTCTTCTTCCAGTACCACGCTGTACCCCTGACGTTCGAAGGAGCGGGCATTTAAGATCTGATCCCCGCGGCTTGCATTGGCAGAAAGTGGAATCAGCAGATTCGGTTTATGGAGTGCCAGCAATTCACAGATGGCATTTGCACCGGCTCGTGAGATTACAAGATCTGTCAGAGCAAAGAGGTCTTTCAGTTCATCTTTGATATATTCAAACTGGGCATATCCTTCCAGTCCCTGCAAGGATGAATCAATCTTGCCCTTTCCGCAGAGGTGAACCACCTGGAAAGATTTCAGAAGTTCCGGAAGAATACCGCGTACTGCATCATTGACAGCTACAGAACCAAGGCTTCCGCCGACAACCATGATCACAGGTTTGTCGGATGTAAAATGCAGGAAGTCGCGGGCCTTGTATTTATCGCCGGATAGAAGTTCCTGACGAATCGGTGAGCCTGTCAGAACAGCCTTACCCTCTGGAAGGTGTTCCATGGTCTCCGGAAAGTTGCAGCATACTTTGGTTGCAGAAGGAAGAGAGATCTTGTTGGCAAGTCCGGGTGTCATGTCAGATTCATGGATGATCGTCGGCACATGACAGCCCTTTCCGGCAAGAACGACCGGAACTGACACAAAACCGCCTTTGGAAAAAATAACATCCGGCTGGAGAACTTTTACCAGTTTTTTGGCTTCTCCCAGACCTTTGATGACACGAAAAGGATCCGTAAAGTTCTGAACGCTGAAGTAACGACGCAGTTTACCGGAAGAAATTCCATGGTATGGAATACCAAACTGTTCAATCAGCTCCTTTTCGATTCCATTATAAGAGCCTATGTAATGGATATCATATTGTAATTCTTTAAGACGAGGCAGCAATGCAATATTAGGGGTAACATGCCCAGCGGTGCCGCCGCCAGTTAAGATAATGCGTTTCATAATGACCTCCCAATCTTGATATACATATCTATGTCGAAAAAGACATACGTTATATTATATATTATACGTTTACTGGGAAAATGGTCAAGTGGCAAGTGGTGCAAGATGGTTGAATGAAAATGATGTGCCAAAGTAGAGGATGGAAAAATGGAAGAGCATAAAGATGAATTGACTGAATTCTTGCAGGAAGAATTCAGAAAATCGGCAGAAAAAGAAGAAGAGAATATTAGAAATGATACAGGCCTCTTCATGCCGGAAGGTATGAAAGAATCTTTACGTGCCAAAATCGATGAACAGATCCTTGAGATACAGCAGGAACAGGCAGTTGCTCAATTATCGGACGAGGATCGGAAAGCGCTGGAACTCGGACGGAAGATTATGCAGGAAGAAAAGAATACGGATGTTCCGGCAAAAAAAGTGGTGCGGCGGAAAAAAGGCTGGAGGCTTTACGTGGGGCTGGCAGCAGTGCTGGTACTCGTAATGGCAGTCGGGCTGACCAGTATTGGTGGGCC
>JAEDLC010000136.1 GCA_016295505.1 Dorea sp. | reverse complement strand
ATCTGATGCAGGAGCGCTGGACCGGTGTGCGTGTCAAGCCGCAGGAAGCTTCAGATATATCCGGAGTTGAAGACGTTCGTTTTGGTCAGAATTTTGAAACCGATTTTCGTAGAATGGCAGCCGGAGGCAATTATGGATCTCTGTATCTGGATCTGTATCGCGTCAACGCATCAGATATTGATCGGCCGGCACAAAGATTTCTCAGATATACACAAAAGCATTTCCCGTATCTTCAGATCGGCAATGCGAATATCCTGATCCGTGAACTTAGACTGATCAAGCAGCCGTGTGAGATCGAAGCATTAAGGGAGGCAGAAAAGATTACAAAGGCTGGTATTCTTGCAATGATGAAAAGTTCCAGACCAGGCATGTATGAGTATCAGTATAAGGCGGAATTTGACCATGCGCTCGGTCAGTTCGGGCCGAAAGGACCGGGATTCCCGTCAATTATCTCTGCAGGAAAGAACAACTTCTGTATTCATTATTATTCATATCATGGACAGGCACAGGATGGTGATATGATTCTGAATGATGTAGGGGCACAGTATGATAACCTGATTACAGATGTATCCAGAGGATGGCCGTGTAACGGAAGATACAATGAGAGACAGAGACTGCTCTATGAGTGTGCACTTGCAACGTCGGATCATATGTTCCGGATCGTAAAGCCGGGTATGAAGATGATGGAGGTGGATGCGGAGATTCGCAGATATAATTGTGAGCGATTGAAGGATGCAGGTGTACTGAGTTCTTATGATGAGATCGGAACCTATATGTGGCATGGTGGTGCACACCACATCGGATTCGATGTTCATGATGTGGTGAAGACACCGGATGTTGTTGCACCGGGTATGGCATTCTGTATCGATGTGGGAATCTATCATGAAGAATGGGGAATCGGCTTCCGTCTGGAGGATAACTGCCTGGTGACAGAAGACGGATGTGAGAACCTGTCGGCAGATATCCCGAGAACGATAGAAGATATTGAGGCTGTGATGAATGAATAAAGAATAGATTATGCTATAAGAAGAGAAACCTGGTCGCTGATAAAGTGGATCAGGTTTTTCTTTTTTTTGAAAAAAGCTTGACGAAAGCTGGATTCGTTTTTATAATACATATCAAACAGATAGGAAAACTTGGAGGATAACTTATGAAAAATCCACTTCATTATCAATTATCGGAATATGATTGTGGACCGACGTCAATGTTGAATGCCATCAGTTTTTTATTTGATCGTGAGGAGATCTCGCCGGTCATTCTCCGTAATATCATGCTCTATTGTCTGGATTGTTATGACGGAGATGGTGTTATGGGTAAGAAGGGGACCTCCTGTGCGGCGATGATGTTTGATCCGTATTATGTGGAAGAAAAATATGAAGAACCCGGAATCGTGCAGGTAACAGATCAGCCCTTCCGGTATAACCGGATTGTGGATGAAGAGCGGTTTAACCGCGAAACAACCGAATTATATGCCCTGGGGCCGGAAGGTGAGAGAGAAGCTGTAATTATCTATAACGACTGTACCAAAAAGACGATGGAGACAACCATCGAATATTTTATATAATGAAGAAAGAAGGAATCAAAAGAATGAGTCAGTATATCAAACGGGAAGAAGCATGGAAATTATTATTAAAGTATAATCAGGATTCATTTCATATTCAGCATGCGCTGACGGTGGAGGGTGTAATGAAATGGTATGCAGTGGAACTTGGATATCCGGAAGAAGCGGAATACTGGGGAATTGTCGGGCTGCTCCATGATATCGATTTTGAGCAGTATCCGGAAGAACATTGCATCAAAGCCCCGGAACTGTTGCGTGAAGCCGGAGTCGGGGAAGATATCATCCATGCAGTCTGCAGTCATGGATATGCATTAACGGTAGACGTAAAGCCGGAGCATGAGATGGAAAAAGTCCTGTATGCGGTCGACGAGCTTACAGGTCTGATTGGTGCCGCAGCATTGATGCGTCCATCAAAAAGTGTTCAGGACATGGAAGTGAAGTCCGTTAAGAAGAAATATAAAAGCAAAAACTTTGCCGCAGGATGCTCCAGAGAAGTGATCGAACGTGGTGCGGATATGCTGGGATGGGAACTGAATACGCTGATTGAAAAGACCATTGATGCGATGAGGTCCTGTGAAGGAGAGATTCAAAAGGTACTTTTTCATTGAAAAGTTCATAAAATTTGTTATACTGAGAAACAGTAAGAGTAAGTACAATCTGGGGGAAATCATGGTCAGTGAGAGAGTAACAGAAAAAAACAGGATTGAGAGCAAATTTGCAAGATATGTTTCTCAGAACATATTAGGAATGATCGGGATATCTGCTTATATACTGGCAGATACCTTTTTTATCTCAAAAGCAGAAGGAGCAGATGGAATTACAGCCCTGAATCTGGTGCTTCCGATCTACAGTCTGATTTTTGGAGTCGGAGCGATGATCGGAGTGGGATCTGCAACGAGATTCAATATTCTGCGTGCCAGGAAAGATAGAAAGGCAGATGAGTTTTTTTCAAATGCGCTGATGTTTGCGCTGATATTTGGAATCGTTTTTATAGGCATGGGGATATTCGTACCGGGAAAACTGATCGCATTTCTTGGAGGAGATGCGAGGATTGTCGCGGTAGGTACCTCGTATACCAGAATCTTTCTGTTGTTTGCTCCATTTTTTATGGGGAACCACATCTGTAATGCATTTGTGAGAAATGACGGAAGTCCGTCTCTTGCAATGCAGGCGACACTCTTCAGCAGTCTGTTTAATATTGTGATGGATTATGTGCTGATGTTTCCATTTGGCATGGGCATGGCGGGAGCTGCGCTGGCAACTGCATTTTCGCCGGTCGTGGGAATTCTGATGTGCTGCCGGCACTTTTTCTCGAAGAGAAGCACTATTCGATGGGTATGGCGCAGACCTTCACTGAAACGGCTGATCGAAGCATGTCAGCTTGGAATGTCAGCGTTCATTGGTGAGATTGCTTCCGGAGTGACGACTGTGATCTTCAACTTTCTGATTCTGGGACTGGCGGGCAATGATGGTGTGGCAGCATATGGAATCGTTGCAAATACAGCGATCGTTGCCACTTCCATATTCAATGGAGTATCACAGGGGTCACAACCGCTTTTCAGTGAATGTTATGGAAAGGGAGATCGGGAATCTGTAAGAAAGATTCTTGAAATGGCAGTCGGAACTTCGATCGTGCTTGCAATACTGGTTGTTCTGGCTACCAATGTCTTTACAGAACCGATCGTGCGTATATTTAACAGTGAACAGAACGGGCAGATGGCAGTATATGCGTTGGAAGGTGTCAGACTCTATTTTATAGGCTTTCTGTTTGCGGGCTTTAATATGGTGGGAACCGGATACCTGGGAGCGACTGAGAAGGCCGGATGGGCATTTTTTACCTCAATTGTGAGAGGAGTACTTGCGATCAGCGTATGTGCATATGTGCTTGCGGGTCTGCTTGGAATGACCGGAATATGGCTTGCATTTCCGGCGGCAGAACTTCTGACGACCGCCTTAATGATCGCTGCTGTCAGAAAATCGGATTAGACGGAGTTTTGTAAGGCCATATTTTCTGAGGCAATTCGCTTCATTGGCTTGATTGAAAAGATGCAGACCAGAATCGTCAGAATGTCCGCTGCAGGCTGTGTAAAGTAGATTCCAGTCACACCGAGAAGTTTCGGCAGAGTCAGGATAAAGGGAACGTAGAAGATCCCTTGTCGGATCATGGAAAGAAAGAGTCCGAACCTTGATGAACCGATGGTCTGGAAAGTGATGGTCATCATATAACACAGGCCGAAGGCAGGATAAAGAGCTACCTGGGCAATCAAAAGGTATCTGCCGTATTCGATGATGAGTGGGTTGCGATTAAACAGCATAATCAACGGCTGTGACAGTATAATATACACTGCTTCGACGATTACTGTCAGAAGAAGAGAACCTTTCAAGGCAAAGCGCACGGACTGATGAAAGCGATTTTCGTTCTTTGCGCCAAATGCGTAGGATGCCACTGGCTGATAGCCCTGCATAAATCCCATGACAATATAGCATCCGATCAGAATCAGTCGCTGGACAACACCATAGGCAGCAATGATCTCATCTGCATCAGGCAGAGGAGCGGAAGCAATATTGGTCAGAGAAGAAGCAACGGAGAGGCAGATCTGTATTACTGCAGTTGGAATACCGATTAAAGTTACTGTTTTGATCAGGTTCCAGCTTGGCCGGAAAGATTTGATTTTTATCTTGATCACAGACCGACCGCTGAGGTAGAACCACGCAAGGATGGAAAATGCTACAAACTGTGAAACTGTAGTTGCAAGAGAAGCACCTTCTACTCCCATGTTAAGACCAAAGTCAAACATAAAGATCGGATCCAGTATTACATTTAACAATGCACCTGTAATAACAGCGATCGAAGAAATCTTCACGGAAGATTCCGCGCGGGCAGAGCAGTTCATACTCTGTGCAGGCAGATTTGCCAGAGCTGCAATAAACATCCAGAATGCATAATCTTTGGCAAGAGGAAGTGATGCGTCTGAAGC
>JAEDLC010000135.1 GCA_016295505.1 Dorea sp. | reverse complement strand
GAGCCAGAGTCAGAGGAGCCAAAAGTGGAGGAGCCAAAGACGGAAGAGCCAAAAGCGGAGGAGATAAAAGAAGAACCGAAAGAAGATGAAGCGACAGAAAAAGTGGGAAGATCCATGAGCATGCGCGATGTCAGCCCAACAGAGAAGCTTGATATTGAAGGAGAGGATGAAGAACTGATGCCGCAGGAGAGTGAGCAGACAGAATATCAGAAGCATTGTTTCCTGAAATACGGATATGAAGAGGTCGACAGCTTCCTGGATCTGTCCGGAACCGCAGCCTATCTGGCTGCATACGGATATGACCGCAACCCGCTTCAGCAGGTGCGGGACAATGAGAAAGCTGCGGAAGAATATGCAAAAGCATACGATCCGAATAAGACGGGTGCTCATTTCTGCGATTTCTGTGGTGTTGAGCTTGCCGGTGGAGAGTATGAAGTATTGAAAGACGGCAGAGAACGCTGTAATCATTGTTCTTCTACTGCACTTCGTACCGGAGAAGAATTCAAAGAAGTATTTAAGATGGTACTTCGCAATATGGAGATCTTCTATGGAATCAAGATCAACGCTGCGATCAAAGTACGTATGACGGATGCAAAGAGTATTGCGAAGCATTTTGGAGAAGAATTTGTTCCGACACCGGGTGTGGATGGAAGAACACTGGGATTTGCGCAGAAGGATGCTTCCGGATACAGTCTGTATATTGAAAATGGTTCACCGAGGCTTGCGGCAATGGCGACGATCGCTCATGAGTTGACACATATCTGGCAGTATCAGAACTGGGATGACAAGGCAATTATTGCGGCATATGGTCCGCAGAACAGGCTGGAAGTATACGAAGGAATGGCAAAATGGGTTGAGATACAGTATCTTTTGTATCTGAATGAGATTGCCTACGGAAAACGAGAAGAGATCCGGACAAAGCTACGTCAGGATGAGTACGGAAGAGGATTTATTCAGTATTTGAAAAAATATTCTCTTTCTTACCAGCAGGAGAAGAAACGCACTCCGTTCCAGGAATTCCCGCCACTGTAAGAGGAGAAATGTGATGAAAAGAATACTATCTGTTATCTCATATATTTCCATATCGATAGCCCTTTTTTTCAGTGGCGTGATGCTGGATGTATCGCCGTCGGATCTGGTCAGTCAGGTGGTTCGGGATCAGAAGGATGTTGATGACCGGGATCAGGCGGATGATCTGCTGCAGCTGGATGACAGGAAAGACAGTATCGATGCTTCCGGTGACAGTGATGATGCGGATGTGCAGGATGAGCCGGAAAATCAGATCAATACGAGATATTATTATTCATTGATGGATGATTCGGAAAGGGAGAATTATAACAAGATTCAGGAGGCTATTGCCGGGGAGGAAAGCTCGGTAGTCCTGGGTGCAATGGATCAGCAGGAACTGGAGCGGATATTTAAATGTGTTTACAATGATTATCCGGAGTATTTCTGGTGCGAACATTCTTACAGCTACAGAAATACGGATGAAGGAATGGAACTGATCTTTGATTATAACTGTACCGGATCTGAACGGGAAAAACGGGAAGCGGAGATTGAGAAACAGGCAGGAGCGATTCTTGCAGGGCTTCCGGCTGACGGTGGGGATTATGATAAGGTAAAATATGTGTTTGAGACACTGGTGGATATGACGAAATATGAGCTGGATGCACCGGATAATCAGAATATCTACAGTGTCTTTGGAAACTGGACAACGGTATGTGCCGGATATGCCAAAGCAACCAAGTATCTTCTGGACCGTGCAGGAGTCGAGTGTTTCTATGTTACCGGATTGGCTGATGGGGAACGTCATGCCTGGAATATCGTGAAGTGTAACGGGCAGTATTACTATGTGGATACGACCTGGGGAGATCCTTTGTATCAGGAGACTCAGGGTGAAGAGATGCAAAAAAAGGAAACTGCCTATGAGTATTTGTGTTGTTCGGGAGATCTGTTGTTCCGGACACATACCCCGGATACTGATTTTACGCTTCCGGAATGTGCAGATAATTCCATGGAGTATTACAGAATGGCTGGCAGATATCTGGAGTCGGCAGATCAGAATGCAATCCTGGAGATTATGAAAAAAGATATCGATAATAACGAGAAACAGACAGAGATTCAGTTTTCCGGAAGTGATGCGCTCAATCAGGCCGTGGCACAGATTGATTCAACCTTACAGCAGATGAGAGAGTATACAAAATCCCAAAAAGGGAAATCACTGGGGGACCTCTGGTACACGTACAGGAATAACACGTCTGTTCTGATTGTATACTGGGAATGAGATAAAAGTTCTGGTTTTTGACCAGGACTTTTTTTTCATATATGAATATTGTATAATCAGGGAAAAGTATTATGAATGATAAAGGCAGGAAAGATAACATTTTTTGGAATGAAGAGGAGCACTATGGATAAACGAAGTCAGATATTTATTAGTTATTCAAAACAGGATAAGGAAATTGCGGATTTGATATGTCATGCATTAGAAAAAAGATTAATTTCCTGCTGGATTGCGCCAAGAGATATTGATGTGGGAGAGGATTGGGCTGATCAGATTGTGAAAGCAATCGAATCAAATAAGAGTTTCGTTGTAATTATAAGTGATCATTCTATGGAATCTAACGAAGTTTTAAAGGAGATTACGCTGGCTTCCGAAATGAAGAAAAAAATCTTTGCAATCTGCATCAACGGATGTGAACTGTCAAAGGGATACAAATATCATCTTTCCATTGCTCAGAGGATGGATCTTTGTGAAAATAATCTGGAGGAAATTATTGACAAGTTAGAAGCAAAGATCCGGGATACGAAAGAGGTACCTGTGAAAGCAGTAAAAGAAGAGAAAATCGAAGATCTACAAATCGTCACATACTATGAACTGACGAAAAAAAGAGGTTTGAATAAATCTGAGATTGCGCGACAGTTGGTAGCAAATGACAGAAAGCTGTATCATAACATTGATGATGATAACGAAGGCGATCCATCACAGTGGGAAACGTATTTGTCAAAATATCCGCAGACGTTTCGCTACATGGTCAACAGCCAGAATCAGATTGTGGGGAACTGGTCTATGGTTACACTTTCCGGAGCTGATTATCGAAGGGCAAAGGAAGGAAAACTTCTGGAGAGCGAACTGAATATTGGAAGTACGGAATATTTTATGTTTGGAGGCGTGTTTTACGGATATCTTTTAAATCTTTCTGTTAATGAGGAAGATTAAGAGCTGGTGTGTAAATGTATTTCTTGAAGACCATGAAAAGAGATATGAAGCATTGGGATTTACTTATGCATGTGACAATGTAAAATCCGGGAAGATGTATACGTTGGATCTCTGGCCTTATCCGAAAAATAAAATATTTCAAAAGCGGAAAAAGCTGAAGCAGATGTATGAAAACAAGTTCAGTATCAGGTGCCGTCAGCTGAAAAGTGGAGAAGAGATAGACAGTGATCTACTTGAAAGCATTGCAGGTCTTATATATGATACAGACCCATATATTTATCCGGCTATGTTTGGGACAAGGGATAATGCGCTGGAGCTGGTTCCAGAGTTGATTCGGGAAAATGACACAATGTTTCGGTTAGACAATCTGTATGTTGCAGAATATGAAGAAGAAATAATTGGACTTGTTCTTTGGGTCAGGGGAAAACTCATGTGGTCAAAGGAACAGTTTGTTAAGGTTGCAAAAGACCATCGAATACCGGTTTCCGGATATTTGGATCAGGTGACTGACAGATACATTCGATCCTATGCAGACATTGCGAATGAAGAGGCGATTTCAGTGATTAATTTTTGTATATCAGAAGAAGTCAGAGGAATCGGAACTGGCAGTCAACTGATGGAAAGCTTTTTGCGAGAGCATAGAGGAGAGCAGATCGAGCTATGCGTACTGGAAGAAAATTCAGGGGCAGTAAGGCTGTATCAAAAATATGGATTCACCGAAAACGAAAGATACAGAGGATTCTCTGTAGATGACAGAGAACTCATCTGTATCAGTATGGAAAAAAAGTAGCAGATGTTTCCACTTTGAAATGGACATCGACGGCATAAGGATACACCGCGTTGATGGAAGCTGCCAGATTATCTGGGTTCAGAACACGATAAATATTGGAGAACAGCAGGTCAAGAAGTGATATTCAATGCAATCCAGATAATTTTGAAAAAAGATTCATTATCAGGATGAAAGGAAAGAAGGACTATCGCAGAATAACGAAATATCATTCTGCGACAGTCCTTTCTTGTTGTGCGCCTAGCGGCGCACGTTTCCAACAGGTGCAAGTCCTGAATCCGCCCGGTAGTGGGAAGGATATAGCCGAAGGCAAGGGTGTCCACCGTGAGGTGGAATCTGAAGGAAGCTGGATGTGGGGAACATACTAACCCACGGGCAAATCTCTGGTCTGACGAATAGAAATCACATATGAGGTTATGCATGAGGGTAAGACTGCAACACAAGTCGAAGCCCGATAACTACACGGAATCATGCATGATAAATGTGGCAGATGGATGGAGAGCAAACGAGCCTCGGAGAGACTATTGGAAAGCAGTACAAGTTTTCTTGAAGA
>JAEDLC010000134.1 GCA_016295505.1 Dorea sp. | reverse complement strand
GGTGTGCTGATCGATCTTGCAAAATACGGATTGACACATGAGCCGACCGTACAGGAATCTATCGCAAAAGGAGCAGACGTTGTGTGCTTCAGCGGTGACAAGCTCCTCGGAGGGCCGCAGGCCGGAATCATCATCGGCAAGAAAAAGTATATTGATATGATGAAGAAGAATCAGCTGACCAGAGCGCTGCGAATTGATAAATTTACTGCAGCAACACTGGAAGTAGTACTGATGGAATATCTGTCTGAAGAGAAGGCAATCGAAAATATTCCGGTACTTCGAATGATTACGGCTTCTCTGGACGAAGTATCCAGAAAAGCAAAGAATCTTGCGAGAATACTGAGAAGAGGCGAACTCGAGGCAAAGATACAGATAGTACCGTGTGAATCGCAGATCGGAGGCGGATCGCTTCCTCTGGAGCGGATTCCGAGTCAGGCGGTGGCGATACAGCCGACCAGGATCAGCGTTCCGGAACTGGAAGAACGCATGCGTCATCTTCCGGTACCGGTGATTCCGAGAACGGTGAATGATATGATTCTTCTGGATGTGAGAACGATAGAAGAGCGGCAGTTTAAAGTCATTGCCAGTCAGTTAAAAAGTTTGCTATCAGAGAACTAGAGGGTAAGACGGAATGAAAAATATTATTATAGGAACAGCAGGACATATAGATCATGGAAAAACAACGCTTATAAAGGCTCTGACAGGGCGGAATACAGATCGCTGGGAAGAAGAGCAGAGACGTGGAATAACGATTGACCTGGGATTTACGTATTTTGATCTCCCGGGAGGAGACCGTGCCGGAATTATTGATGTACCCGGTCATGAAAGGTTTATCAATAATATGGTTGCCGGTGTTGTGGGAATGGATCTTGTACTTCTGGTAATCGCTGCAGACGAAGGAATCATGCCACAGACCAGAGAACATATGGATATCTTGAATCTCCTGGGAATTGAGAAAAGTATTATTGTATTGAATAAATGTGATCTGGTTGATGAAGAATGGCTGGAACTTGTCGAAGAAGAAGTAAAGGAAGAACTGGAAGGAACTTTTCTTGAACATGCACCGGTCGTAAAAGTATCGGCAGCTACAGGAGAAGGTCTGGAAGAACTTGTTCAGACGATCGAGCATCTGACACGCGATGAAGTGGTTCAAAAGGATGTGAATACAATTCCGAGACTTCCGATCGACCGTGCATTTACACTGTCTGGATTTGGTACGATCATCACAGGTACACTCGTGTCGGGAACCATATCGAAGGAAGATACACTGGAGATGTATCCGATTGGGAAAGAATGTAAGATTCGGAGTATACAGGTCCATGGTGAAGATAAAAAAGAATGTTATGCAGGACAGCGCGTGGCTATTAATCTTTCAAATGTGAAGAAACGGGAGATTAAAAGAGGGTGTGTGCTTGCTCCGCCGAACAGTATGAAGAATACTGATCTTCTGGATGTCCGTCTGAATGTTCTGGATTCTTCCATGCGTGTGCTTACTAACCACACCAGACTGCATTTCTTTACAGGAACAAGCGAAGTGTTGTGCCGGGCAGTTCTTTTGGATAAGGAAGAGATCGGGCCGGGAGAAAGTGGATATGTTCAGCTCCGGCTGGAAGAGGAAGTCGCCGTAAGACGCGGGGACAAGTTTGTCGTGCGTTTCTATTCTCCGATGGAGACGATTGGAGGAGGAGTAGTGCTTGAACCGAATCCAAGGATTAAAAAACGTTTCCAGCAGGACGTGATTGAGGAACTGAGCAGGAAAGAATCTGGTTCTTCTGCAGATGTAATTGAGATGCATGTAAAAAGCCATGCAGATACTTTGATTACAGTGTCAGAACTGGCGAAACTTACAGCTCTTTCTGCTGAAGAAGTAAAAAATGATGTTGAAGAGCTGAAAGAACAGGGGAGTGTATGTACATTCCCGATGCGGAAGGATACGTATGTCTGGCATGCGGATTCTGCACGTGAAGCAGAGCGTACGCTTCATAAAGCTTTGGAGGAGTATGAAGACAGGTATCCATATCGATATGGTATGAAAAAGGCAGAAGTACAGATGACATATTTTCAGAAGATCAAACCGAACGTTTTTGATCAGATTCTGGAGATGCTTGAAAATGGCGGAAGCCTGAAGCGAGTGGATGAATTTCTGTGTACACCGGAATACGAGGTCAGAAAAGATGGAACGTATCGTGAGGTATCGGAGAAGCTTCTTGCTGCATTTGAAAAGGCAGGATATGACTTTGTGC
Source organism: Dorea sp. (assembly GCA_016295505.1). GTDB lineage: Bacteria > Bacillota > Clostridia > Lachnospirales > Lachnospiraceae > Dorea_A. The sequence goes on along the minus strand of JAEDLC010000134.1, from coordinate 2,388 downwards.
GGTACTCGGAGATTGATTGCGGAAAAGAATCAAAAGAGCTGAAAGATGATATCCTGAACATTCTGCTGGAGGAAAAGCGTGTTGTAAAAGTGACAGAGGACATGTATACTCTGTGTTCTTATATGGAACAGGCAAAAGAAAAGATACAGGAACAGTTAAAGGATAATCCGGTCATTACAATCGCGCAGGTGAGAGATATGTTTGCGACCAGCCGAAAGAGCGCGAAACCGATTCTGGAATACATGGACAGTATCAAGGTGACCAAAAAGACCGGAGCAGAGAGTGAAAGGGTTGCGTATTCATGAATTTAAAACAGTTGGAGGCCTTTGTTCAGGTGGCGGAAGGGGGCAGTTTTTCAAAAGCTGCAAAAGAATTGTTTTTAACCCAGCCGACGATCAGTGCACACATTGCAGCACTGGAAAAAGAACTGAACGTGAGGCTGTTTGTGAGAAATACAAAAGAAGTCAGTATGTCAGATGACGGAAGAGAGTTATATCAGTATGCAAGACAGATCATTGATCTTCAGAAAAAGATTGAAGAAAGGTTTGAGTCGGGAAAAGATGGCGGAAAGCATCTGATCACAATTGCAGCATCTACGATTCCGGCACAGTATCTGCTGCCGAAAGTGCTGATTCAGTTTAACGAAAAATATCCGCAGGAACAGTTTAAGATTCTGGAGACTGACAGCAGCAAGGTGGTAACGCAGATTGTTGATCATGTAGCGGATGTTGGATTTACAGGAACGGTTCTGGAGAAAAAACACTGCAGATATATACCGTTTTACAAAGATGAACTTGTCATTATTACACCAAATACTGAAAAATACAGAAAACTTCAGGAAGAATCCGCCGGCAATATAAAATGGATCATGGAAGAGCATATCATTATGCGGGAAGAAGGATCCGGAACGAGAAAAGAAGCGCAGAAGCAGCTGAAGCATGCCGGCATAGTTACCGATAATCTGAAAATAATCGCAAGTATTGAAAATCAGGAGACGATCAAAAAGTCCGTAAGACAGGGAATGGGAATCTCGGTATTGTCCAAACTTGCGACGGCAGATGAAGTGGAGGCCGGATTCATGTTGGCCTTTCCGATTCCGAAAGCGGATAAGGGAAGAGATATCAATCTGGTATATAATAAGAATTATCAGTTGTCCAGAAGTGCAGAACGGTTTATTAGAGTAGTAAAAGAAGTTTACGAAATCGAGCGATAAGAACAAGCACTGTTTATAGATGAAAGCTATAAATGGTGCTTATTTATATGTCTTTTCGATTAGACTGGGGAAAATGAAAATATTATACTAATCTTATATGAAATATCCCAAGTGATATTTGTATATGGACGAGAAGGAGAATTATTATGATATATATGGATAATGCGGCTACGACAATGCACAAGCCGCAGGAAGTAATCGATGCAGTAGTCAGAGCGATGAGTTCTATGGGAAATGCAGGAAGAGGTGCGAATGAAGCGTCGCTCAGTGCGTCAAGGATCATATATGATACCCGTGAAAGACTTGCCAGGCTGTTTGGAGTAAAAGACGCAAGAAGAATTGCGTTTACGAATAATTCTACAGAGAGTCTGAATATTGCGATTAAAGGAATTCTAAGTCCGGGAGATCATGTGATTACAACGATGCTGGAACACAACTCTGTGCTTCGTCCGCTGTATGAGATGGAGAAGAAAGGTGTAAAACTGACGATCGTTCCCAGTGACAGCAGGGGATGCCTGAATATTCATGATATCGAAGAGGCCATCACATCGGATACAAAGATGATCGTATGTACCAATGGCTCGAACCTTACCGGCAATTATATTGATGTAAAGCCGATTGGGGAACTGGCACACCGTCACAATGTTCTGTTTGTAGTAGATGCGTCTCAGACTGCGGGGGTATTTCCGATAGATGTAGAGGATATGAAGATAGATGTTCTGTGCTTTACCGGGCATAAGGGACTTCTGGGACCGCAGGGAACAGGAGGAATCTATGCCAGAGAAGGCGTGGAGATCCGCCCGTTAAAAACGGGAGGCAGTGGAATACAGACGTACAGTAAGACGCATCCTGTTCAGATGCCGACTGCGCTGGAGGCAGGAACGCTGAACGGACACGGGATAGCCGGACTTCATGCCGCGCTTGAGTATCTGGAGCGTACGGGAATTGATGAGATCAGAACCCGTGAGCAAAGTCTGATGCGTCGATTCTATGAGGGAGTAAAAGATGTTCCGGGAGTAAAGATCTACGGAGATTTTACACAGGAAAACCGATGTGCGATTGTTACGCTTAACATCGGAGAATATGATTCTTCAGAAGTGAGTGATGAGCTTCTTACAGAATATAGTATTTCTACCAGACCGGGAGGGCATTGTGCACCGCTTATGCATGAGGCG
>JAEDLC010000133.1 GCA_016295505.1 Dorea sp. | reverse complement strand
CCACAGTAACGCCGTGACTGATACCAGCGATAGAGCTGCCATCCTGTCACAGCCGCGAACTGCCGGTATTTGGGTCTGGCACTTCGAAAATACTGCTTATCTTCCAGATGATATTCCGGAAAATTATCCGGATCAATTCCATTCGCCAGATAGTATCTCTGACCGTCGATGGAAAACAGATAAGTATAATTTTCCCAGATCTCACTGCTGTATTTTTTGGCCTCACCAAACGTCAGAAAGGCAATCTCATCATCTTCTGTCCTGATCAGTATTTTTCTTCCTTCATAATATAACAGTATACTGTCATCTTCCGGCGGCTGCGGCCGGTATTCATTTCTATATTCATGTGGTTCAATATTCTGTATCATATTGTTTATCCTCTGTATTTCGTCCCGTTTCCATCCCGCTTTGCGAGCTTCAACCGATTCAGTGTTACTTCTTTTTCATTATATGTGATTTTGCACTCTGTTCCTTCCTCAAACAGATATGCCTGTTCCAGTTCATCATTCTTTTTCAGACGGATTCCGCGTACTCCGACAGCTCCTTTTTTCTTATCCGTTACCTCTTCCGCCAAAAAGCGAAGGAAATATCCATCTTTGGTCTGCAATACGATCTGCTGATTATCTGTAATGACCTGAACACTGACAAGTTCATCCTCCGGCTGAAGTTTTGTTGCTGCAATCGTTCGTTTTGCGACCTGGAATTCTGTTCCCTCTACTTTTTTGATCATTCCCTGCTTTGTGGCAAAAAGAATCTTCGCATAACGCATCTGCTCTGCATCGCACAGATAGACGATCTCTTCCTGCGTACTGTCATAATTGCTCACATTGTCAATCGGAAGTCCTTTATCCCGGAACTTTCCATATGGAAGATCCATAACCTTGATCTGATGCATCTTTCCGGTATTGGTAAATAGACAGATCTTTCCGGTATTCATACAGCTGAATATATATTTGTTCTCATGATCAGCTGCTTCTTTATTCCTCTCATAGGTGCTTGTATCCACAGTTTTTGCATATCCGAATCGATCCATCAGGAAGATCACTTCCTGTTCCTCGACTTTCTTTTCCTCATACACTGCTTCTTCGGCATTTTCAATGACTGTGCGACGCTTTGTCGCATATTCCTTCTTTATCTTATCCAGATCTTCTATGATCACATTGGCCATAGAATCATAGTGATTCAGGATGTCCTCGAATTTTGCAATGTTTTTCAGAGTCTCTTCATGTTCTTTCATCAGAGCTTCGATCTCCAGACCAATCAGCTTATACAGACGCATTTCAAGAATCGCAGTCGCCTGCCTCTCTGTAAACCGGAGCATAGAAGCCATCTTTTTGGAAATACCGGACTTAAACTTGATATTCTCTGTAATTCCTTTGGTCAGACATGCTTTTGCATCCTTGATGTTCTGACTTCCGCGCAGGATTTCAATAATCAGATCTATGACATCACATGCTTTGATCAGACCTTCCTGGATCTCTTTTTTATCCCGCTCTTTTTTCAGAAGTGTCTGATACTTTCTGGTTGCCATCTCAAACTGAAAATCCACGTGATGTTCAATGATCCGCTTAAGCCCCATCGTTTCCGGTCTTCCGTCTGCTACTGCAAGCATATTTACTCCGAATGTATCTTCCAGACGCGTCTTTTTGTAAAGCATATTCGTCAGATTCTCTACATCCGCCCCTTTTTTCAGTTCAATGACAATCCGGATTCCTTCTTTGGATGACTGATTGGAGATATCTACAATGTCTGTCGTTTTCTTAGTTTCTACCAGAGCACAGACATCATTCAGAAACTTACCGATCCCGGCTCCGATCATTGTGTATGGGATCTCTGTAATGACCAGGCGCTTCTTACCGCCTTTCATATCTTCGACCTCTACTTTTCCACGGATCTTGATCTTTCCGGTCCCCGTCTCATAGATCTGCAGAAGATCATCCTTGTTAACAACAATTCCGCCGGTCGGAAAATCCGGCCCCTTGATGTACTTCATCAGCTGTCTCGTGCTGATCTCATCATTTTTCATATATGCTTTAACGCCATCGATCACTTCTTCCAGATTGTGCGTCGGAATACTGGTCGCCATACCAACCGCAATTCCCTCCGCTCCGTTTATCAGCAGGTTCGGAATACGAACCGGAAGCACCTGCGGTTCCTTTTCCGTCTCATCGAAGTTCGGAACAAAGTCAACGATATCTTTATCCAGATCTGCCAGATACGCTTCCTGCGTGATCTTTGCAAGACGTGCTTCCGTATAACGCATAGCTGCGGCTCCGTCTCCTTCAATGGATCCGAAATTGCCGTGTCCGTCGACCAGTATCCTTCCCTTTTTAAAATCCTGCGCCATGACAACCAGCGCTTCATAGATAGAACTGTCCCCATGCGGATGGTATTTACCCATGGTGTCTCCGACGATACGGGCACATTTCCGGTACGGCTTATCGTATCGGATTCCAAGCTCGTACATGTCATAAAGCGTACGCCTCTGTACCGGCTTTAATCCGTCTCTGACATCCGGCAGAGCACGGGAAACGATGACACTCATCGCATAATCTATATATGATTTTTTCATTACATCAGAATATTCCGTTCTGATTATCTGTGAATCCTGCATTTTTTATCTCCTACACTTCTCCAACACGTTTCTATACATATTTTCTTTTTTAAATATCAAGCTCCGCTTCTGTAGCATTTTCAAAGATGAATGTTCTCCTTGGCGGCACCTCTGAGCCCATCAGCATCTCCGTCACACTGGAGGCCATCCTTGCATCTTCAATCTCAACCAGCTTCAGCATCCGGGTCTCCGGATTCAGCGTAGTCTCCCACAGCTGTTCAGCATCCATTTCTCCAAGACCTTTGTATCTCTGAAGTGTAAACGGACCGTCGTGAGTCTTTCGATATCGCTCCAGTGCCTTATCATCGTACAGATATTCCTCTTCTCCCTTTTTGGGCATAGCCTTATATAGAGGAGGCATCGCAATATATACGTGTCCCTCATAGATCAGTTCCGGCATAAATCGATAAAAAAGTGTAAGAAGCAATGTCGAAATGTGTGCTCCGTCCACGTCGGCATCCGCCATGATAATAATCTTGTCATAACGAAGCTTTTTTATATCAAAGTCATTGCCGTATCCTTCCGAAAATCCACAGCCAAATGCATTGATCATGGTCTTGATCTCTGCATTTGCAAGAACCTTATCAATGCTCGCTTTTTCCACATTCAGGATCTTTCCCCGAATCGGCAGAATCGCCTGATACATCCTGTCGCGTGCCGTCTTTGCAGATCCTCCCGCAGAATCTCCCTCGACAATAAAGATCTCACACTTGCCGGCATCTCTGCTCTCACAGTTGGCAAGCTTTCCGTTGCTGTCAAAAGAATACTTCTGCTTTGTCAGAAGATTCGTCTTGGCACGTTCTTCTGTTTTCCGGATCTTTGCTGCCTTCTCGGCGCAGCCGATGACTTTTTTCAGCGTCTCCAGATTACGGTCAAAATACCGGATGATCTCATCATTTGTCACCTTACTGCAGGCTTTCGCCGCATCCGGATTGTCAAGCTTTGTCTTGGTCTGCCCTTCAAATCTCGGATCCGGATGTTTGATCGAAACAATCGCCGTCATCCCATTTCGTATATCTGCACCTGTAAAATTAGAATCCTTTTCCTTCAGGATCCCCAACTCTCTGGCATACTGGTTGATCACAGTTGTAAAAGTAGTCTTAAATCCGGTCAGATGTGTTCCGCCTTCCGCGTTATAGATATTGTTGCAGAATCCAAGAACATTCTCATGAAATTCATTCACATACTGAAATGCCACTTCTACCTCAATGCCTTCTGCTGTTCCTTTAAAGTATACCGGCTCATGCACCGACTCATTCTTACTGTTCAGTTCACGGATAAATCCCAGAATCCCATCCGGCTCGTGATACACAATATGTTCCACTTCGCTTCCGCGCCTGTCTTCAAATATGATCGTAAGGGATGGATTCAGATATGCCGTCTCATGCATACGGCTTTTTACTTCTTCGGCTTTAAATCTTGTCTTTTCAAATATGGTATCATCCGGCAGAAAGTTGACCTTCGTACCGGTTTTTCTCGTCTTTGCAATCTTTGGAAGCAGTCCGTCTTCCAGTTCGATGACCGGCTTTCCCCTCTCATATCTGTCATGATGCACATAGCCATCTCTGCTGATCTCCACATCCATGTACACAGAAAGTGCATTGACAACAGAGGAGCCCACTCCATGAAGTCCTCCACTGGTCTTATATGCAGAATCATCAAACTTACCACCTGCATGAAGTGTCGTGTATACAACTCGTTCTGCGGAAACACCCGTTGCATGAAGGTCAACCGGAACTCCACGTCCATTATCCGCTACCGTTGCAGACCCATCTTTTTCCAGCGTCACCCGGATCTCACTGCAGTATCCGGCCAGATGCTCGTCCACAGAATTATCAACAATTTCATAGATCAGATGATTCAATCCCTTTGTTGATACACTTCCTATATACATTCCCGGTCTTTTTCTGACCGCTTCCAGTCCCTCCAAGATGGCAATACTCTCTGCATCATATGTATTCTTTTTCGCCATTCCTACTATATCCTTTCTATGCTCTTCCGTCTGCTTCACAGACTGTTCCATGCTGCGATTATATTAGCACACAAAAAATGTATTCGTCTACACTAACTCTTTTTTT
>JAEDLC010000132.1 GCA_016295505.1 Dorea sp. | reverse complement strand
AGGAGGATATGAATTATGAACACTACCGTAAAATTATTACTTATTGTAACTTTAATGCTCAGCATTATCATTCCGTTTGGATATTTTCTGATCGGACAGAAGACGAAAAAACGTTATAAGAGAGCGATCGGTACCAATGTGTTTTTCTTTTTTGGAGCATGTCTTGTTGCCGGAATCATGTTGTTTGGCGGAAATCCGGTACAGGCGGCGGATGCGGCTGCTGCAGCTTCTAATGCAACGGGCTTTGGTTATCTTGCCGCAGCATTGTCAACAGGTCTCTCCTGTGTCGGCGGCGGAATTGCCGTAGCAAGCGCCGCAAGTGCAGCTCTTGGTGCGATCAGTGAAGATTCCAGCGCACTTGGTAAATCTCTGATCTTCGTAGGTCTTGCAGAAGGTGTGTGTCTGTACGGACTGATCATCTCCTTCATGATCTTAGGTAAGTTGTAAGATGAAAATGTATCTGATCAGTGATAATATCGATACGCTGACGGGAATGCGTCTGGCAGGAGTGGACGGCATTGTGGTACATGAGAGAGATGAATTGCGGGAAGCGATCGAAACAGCTATGGAAGATCCGACGATCGGAATCATTCTTCTTACAGAAAAGTTTGGAAGAGAATTTCCGGATCTGATCGATGAGATCAAGCTGGAGAGAGATATGCCGCTGTTGATCGAGATCCCGGACAGACATGGAACCGGGCGTAAGAAAGAGTTTATCACGTCGTATGTAAATGAGGCAATTGGACTGAAACTGTAAGTGCGGCAGGGAAAGAGGAGGAATCAGGGATTTCCGGTTCTGCAGGTCTAATAATCAGGAAGAAGGTGACATACTTGACAATAGAAGAAAAGATATCACATCTACAGGAAGCTGCGATGGAAGAAGCACGGGCGGAAGGCAATCGCATTATGAAACAGCATGAGACAGTGCTGGAGAACATATTTGAGCAGCATCGTGCGGAAGCGATCCGCCAGTCTGAGACCAGAGTGAAGGCAGAGGGAGTCAATGCAAAGCAACAGCTGAATATGGTAATGTCCAAGGCTCAGCTGGAACTGAAACGTGATCTCAGTAAAACGCGAAAAACGCTGAAAAAAGAATTGTTTGTGGAAGTAAAAGAAAAACTGCAGGAATATATGCAGACAGAAGAATATAAACGTATGCTGGTACAATATATTGAAAAATCTGTAAAATATGCGAACGGGGAAGCTATGACAATCTATATCAACCCGTCTGATGCAGATAAAAAAGAATATCTGGAAGAGCATACAGGAATGACACTTACGGTCAGCAGGGAAGATTTTATCGGCGGGGTGAGAGCTGTCATTCATGGAAGGAATATCCTGATTGACCATGCATATAAAGGTGCATTGGAAAATGAATATCACAATTTCATGTTCAGAGGAGGTGCAGGAGATGAATAGTCGTAATACCGGAAAAATCTACGGTATCAATGGTCCTGTTATCTATCTGAAGGGAAGGCATGACTTTAAAATGTCAGAGATGGTCTATGTCGGAAATGAGAAGCTGGTAGGAGAAGTCATTTCCCTTGATAAGAACCTGACGACGATACAGGTGTATGAAGAAACATCCGGATTAAAGCCGGGAGAGATTGTAGAAGGAACCGGATCTGCCGTGTCTGTTACACTGGCGCCCGGAATTCTGGACAATATCTTTGATGGAATTGAGCGGCCGCTTGAACAGATTGCGGAAAAAGGCGGGGCATTTATTACCCGCGGAGTCAGCGTAGATTCTCTGGATACCGTAAGGCAGTGGGATACACATATTACGGTAGAAGAAGGAGACCTGGTTCATGGAGGGATGGTAATTGCAGAAGTGCCGGAGACGCGTGCAATCATGCACAGATGTATGGTTCCTCCGGATGTGGAAGGACGGGTAGTGTCGGTTGTCCCGGATGGAAAATATACGATACAGGACGTTTTGGTTAAAGTAGAGCTTGTGGACGGAAATATCCGGGAACTTACGATGACGCAGAAGTGGCCGATCCGTGTGCCAAGACCGGTAAGTAAGAGATTCCCGGCGAGTGTCCCGCTGGTAACCGGACAGCGTATCCTGGATACCATGTTTCCGATCGCAAAGGGCGGAACAGCGGCGATCCCGGGCGGATTCGGTACCGGAAAGACGATGACGCAGCATCAGATCGCAAAATGGTCTGATGCGGACATTATTATCTATATCGGATGCGGCGAACGTGGAAATGAGATGACACAGGTTCTGGAAGAATTCTCTGAGCTGGTGGATCCAAAGTCAGGCAATCCGCTGATGGACAGAACTACATTGATCGCCAACACTTCCAATATGCCGGTAGCTGCGCGTGAAGCTTCCATCTACACAGGACTTACTCTGGCAGAATATTATCGTGATATGGGATATGATGTGGCAATTATGGCGGATTCTACGTCCAGATGGGCAGAGGCGCTCCGGGAATTGTCCGGACGTCTGGAGGAGATGCCTGCAGAGGAAGGATTCCCGGCATATCTGGCGTCCAGATTGTCCGCGTTCTATGAAAGAGCCGGTATGATGCAGACGCTGAACGGAGCGACAGGATCCGTGTCGATCATCGGAGCAGTTTCTCCGCAGGGTGGTGATTTTTCCGAACCTGTCACACAGAATACAAAACGTTTCGTGCGCTGTTTCTGGGGATTGGATAAATCTCTGGCGTATGCAAGACATTTCCCGGCGATCCACTGGATGACCAGTTACAGTGAGTATCTGAATGACCTGAGTGGATGGTATTCAGACCATGTATCACCGAAATTCCTGGATTACCGGAATCGTATGATGACGCTGCTGAACCAGGAAAACAGTCTGATGGAAATTGTAAAACTGATCGGAGGAGATGTGCTTCCGGATGATCAGAAACTGATTCTGGAAATCGCAAGAGTGATCCGTCTGGGATTTTTGCAGCAGAATGCATTTCACAAGGATGATACCTGTGTATCGCTGGAAAAACAGTTTAAAATGATGGATGTAATCCTGTATCTTTATAAAGCCTGCCGGAAACTGGTTGCGATGGGAATGCCGATGTCTGTTCTGAAGGCGGAAGGAATATTTGAAAAAGTAATTGCGATCAAGTATGATGTTCCAAATGACAATCTGCAGCTTCTGGACATGTACAAGGTTGATATTGACAACTTCTATCACAGAGTTATGGAAAAGAATGCATAGAGGGGGAATTGAGAGATGGCAATAGAATATCTTGGACTGAGTAATATTAACGGACCTCTTGTTGTACTGGAAGGAGTACAGGATGCTTTCTTTGACGAGATCGTAGAATTTGTAGTAGACGGTAACATCAGAAAGATGGGGCGAATTGTAGAAATAGATGAAGATAAGGCATTGATACAGGTATTTGAAGGGACAGAGAATATGTCGCTTGGCAATACCCATACAAAGCTGACCGGACATCCGATGGAAGTGAAAGTATCCGAGGATATGCTTGGGAGAACATTTAATGGTATCGGACAGCCGATCGACGGACTGGGACCGATTCGTTCTGACGATAAACGAGATGTAAATGGCCTGCCGCTCAATCCGGTGCGCCGCGAGTATCCACGAAACTATATTCGCACCGGAATCTCAGCCATCGATGGACTTACTACACTGATTCGGGGACAGAAGCTTCCGATTTTTTCCGGAAACGGGCTTCCGCATGACCAGCTTGCAGCGCAGATTGTGAAACAGGCATCTCTGGGAGATGATTCTGACGAAGAATTTGCAATTGTATTTGGTGCGATGGGCGTAAAGCACGACGTGGCAGAATTTTTTCGGAAAACATTTGAAGAGAGCGGAGTGTCAGATCACGTATGTATGTTTCTGAATCTTGCAAATGATCCGGTGGTAGAACGACTGATTACGCCAAAGGTTGCACTGACGGTAGCAGAATATCTGGCGTTTGAGCGTAATATGCATATCCTGGTTATTCTGACGGACATGACTTCGTTCGCTGAGGCGATGCGAGAGGTCTCATCCTCCAGAGGAGAGATCCCGTCAAGAAAAGGATATCCGGGATATCTGTACAGTGAGCTGGCGACGATCTATGAACGTGCGGGTATCGTAGACGGTTCCAACGGCTCTGTGACGCAGCTTCCTATCCTGACGATGCCGAACGACGATATCACACATCCGATTCCCGACCTGACAGGATATATTACAGAGGGGCAGATCGTACTGGATCGTAATCTGCATGGACAGAGTATCTATCCGCCGATCAGCATCCTGCCGTCATTGTCACGACTGATGAAGGACGGTATCGGAAAAGGCTATACCCGAGAAGATCATCAGGCACTGGCGAACCAGTTGTTCTCATCTTATGCAAAAGTGGGTGAGGCAAGAAATCTGGCTTCGGTTATCGGTGAGGATGAATTGTCGAAGATTGATAAACAGTACCTGAAATTCGGAGAAGAATTCGAGAAGCGCTATATCGGACAGGGACCGACAGAAAACAGAACCATACAGGAGACACTGGATCTTGGATGGGAATTACTACGGTTACTCCCAAGAGAAGAATTAGACCGAATTGACACAAAACTGATAGAACAATACTATCCACGTGAAGCAGACTAGACATGGATATGCAGACTGCGAAAGGATACTTTCGTAAGGCTGCATATTCATGGCTAGGAGCGACGTGACCGAGCGCCGAAAGGCGCGAGGTCTCAGTCGCGGAGGAGCCGAA
>JAEDLC010000022.1 GCA_016295505.1 Dorea sp. | reverse complement strand
CTGCATTTGAGCCGGTGAAAAAGGTGGAACCGGCACCTGCATTTGAGCCGGTGAAAAAGACAGAAATAAAACGGGATGTGGTATATCAGGAACCGGAGAGCGTATTTGCAAAAGGACTTCCGGATTGGGATATGGTACCTCCACAGGTTATGGTCAGGAGGAAGAAGAGATAATGATACCGGCACCACATACATATGCAGAATGGGTAAATGTACTTGAAATCTTCAAAGCCAGGACAGATGATTTTGAAGTTCTGGAAGCGATGCAGAATGGCACGATCGAATGGCAGGCAGGAGTTGCAGACCGGTTTGTGAAGCGTTTGATCGATGCCGTAAATGACAGGCTGAATCATGCAACAGATAAGTTGAATAAAGATATGCAGCGAGCAGGATGGAGCGAAGGCGCACTCGTTCAGGCATTACTTGCTGCCAGAAAAGAATATGCTTTTCTGGCAAGAGCCATTAATCTGCCGGTACTGCCGGAAAAGGACAGACAGCAGTATGTACAGTTAGTAGTTGATTACGTCAATGAAAGGCAGGAGCAGCTGGAACAGTCCGCACTGGATAATCAGCGCAAATATGACAGAAGTGGAAAGCTGCTCAGTATTGTGAAAAATCACAAGGTGAATGCGATCTGAAAAGGAGAAGAGTGAAATGAGCGATATTAATAAAAGTAAGGAACTGCTGAAAAGATATTCGATTGCACGAATTCCGTTCATCTCTATCAATACGATTGAGCCTGGCCGTACACTCGATGCGTTAAAAGAGATTGCAGAAGAACTGCAGCTTCCGTTCTATGCACATACGCTGACGAAAGGTGTATATGATATTTCAACGGATAAATCTTTGTGTGATGACAAGTCTGTATATGGCGCAATTGACTTTATGACAGAGCAGATGAAGAGAAAGCAGTACCTCACGATTGTCCTGACAGAGGTGCCTGATCTCAGTACGGAAAACAGTGATTCAAAACAGATACTGGCACTGGTAAATCTGGCGAATGAATCCGGCGGAATGGTAATTGTACTGACGAACAATTCTGTATGGAATCAGCTGCAGCGCCAGGGCATGACAATCAAGATTGATCTGCCGAACGAAGATGAGATGTACGCTATTATCAAAGAGTATATTGATGATTACCGAAATGAGATTCCGATTGAGTGGGACAATACAGATATTCGGGAGGCTGCATCCACACTGGCAGGCGTGACTCGTATTGAAGCGGAAAATGTAATTGCAGCACTGATTGCGAATAAGTGCATCCGCAAGTCTGATATGGATGAGATCCGTTATGCGAAGGACAGATTGTTTTCTGATATCTCAGGACTTGAAAAAATTGATGTGGATGAGAGTGTCAAGGATGTCGGAGGTCTGGCCGGACTTCGAAAATGGCTGGATGAGAAAAAAGAGCTTCTGACTCCGGAAAAGAGAGACGAGCTCCGTTCCAAAGGCCTTCAGCCGCCGCGGGGAATTCTGTTGGTTGGTGTCCCGGGTTGTGGAAAATCTCTTTCTGCGAAGTCGATTTCTGCGAATTGGAAACTTCCATTATACCGACTGGATTTTGCGACAGTTCAGGGAAGCTATGTGGGACAGTCCGAGCAGCAGCTGAAGGATGCATTGACGACTGCGGAAAATGTATCTCCGTGTATTCTCTGGATTGACGAGATTGAAAAAGGTCTGTCCGGAGCCACGGGAGGTTCAGGAGACGGCGGTGTATCGACCAGAATGGTAGGACAGTTCCTGTTCTGGATGCAGGAGTGTAAAAAACAGGTGTTTGTGGTTGCAACTGCAAATGATGTATCTATGCTCCCATCAGAGCTCCTGAGACGAGGCCGTTTTGATGAACTGTTCTTTGTTGATCTGCCGACAGCAGAGGAAAGAAAAGATATTCTGGCCTTGTATATGCGTAAATATCTGAATCTCGAATTCAGTGGAGAGTTTGCGGATAAGATTGTAGAACTGAGTGATGGATTTACAGGTGCTGACCTTGAGTCAACGGTCAGAGACCTGGCATATAGATCTATTGCAAATGATAATTTTGTTATGAGTGCAGAGAATATCATCAATGCATTCAATAATGTTGTGCCGCTTTCACAGACAAGTCCTGAAAAGATTGAGGCTATCAGGGATTGGGGAAAAGAGAGAGCCGTGCCGGCTTCCGGAAAACCGATTGGTGGAGAGCAGATTGCCCTTAAGAAGAGCGGACCAAAGACACGAAAAGTATTAGTATAGCTGATCATGTCACAGACGCGGAGGACTATCTGGCATACAGAAGGGCATCCGCGTCTGTTTTATATGTGACAGGAGATTTCAGGGGTGATTATGGAATGATAGGAGAAAGTGATGTCAGGGAATATGGAAACCGGTGGTCATTCCTCTGCGGAAGGAGGAGAAGGGCACAGTGAAGTACAGGAAACCACGGTGAATATTGAAAGCGTATCTGAAACCGGGGAAATGGATGAAAGTTTTGAAGACTGTGAATTGAAAGAAGGAACCATTGGAAAACAATCTGAGATTCAGGAGATGGAAGAAGAGGACTTCAGTGACTGCGCTAAAAATGAAGAAATTGCCGGAGAGACAGAGAAAAAAGTTCCGGATGAGACAAAAGAAACAGAAGAAATATTGAAAGAAACAGAAGAGATATCGAAAGAAACAGAAGAACTGCCGGAAGAGAGACTTGAGAATGCTTTGCTCGAACAAAAGAAGATGAGCGAAGAGATGGATAAAAAGTTTGAGGATGTACTGTCAAAAGAAATTGGATCAGATGAGTACAAAGAAGCGCTGAAAGAGTATAATGATCTTAAGGCACAGAAGGAAGAACTGGATGAAAAGATTCAGTCAATGGAATCGAAAAAAGATCTTGTGGAAGAAAAAACTTCTTATGAGAATCTCGCAGAATATATGAATGCGCATAATTATGGGCGAGAAGACTATGAGACCTATTCTCAGGATCCGGAGTGGCGAAGATTACATAAGCAGGAGTTCCCGGATTATGAGCTTCCGCCGCTTAAAGAGAGTGACAACACACAAGAGTGGAAAAGGATGTCTGTTGAGATGTCTCCGCAGGAGAATCTGGAAGCAACCAATCCGAATTTTGAGTCCGGTATGGAATGGCAAACCAACTGTCAGAGATGCGTTCCCACTTATGAGATGAGGGAGAGAGGCTATGATGTCACAGCTCTTCCGTGTACTGATGCGGATGATTATCTGTCTTACCATCCATTTGAAGTATGGGAAGACGTTGATATTCAGGCTACGATCGGAGATGGGAAAGCAGATATTGAAGAAGCTATGAATGAGTGGGGTGATGGATCCCGTGCTCAGGTTGTGGTTCTGTGGGAGGTCGGAGACGGAGGACATACGTTTATTGCTGAGCAGCGAGATGGAAAGACATATTTTTCAGATCCGCAGACCGGGGAAACGGATGTGTCATGGTATTTTGATAATGTCAAAGATAATTGTACTCGTTACTGTCGGATCGATGATGCAAAAACTTCGAAAAAAATAACAGAGTGTTGTAAAGGGGTTTAGAATGATGGTAGAAAAAAGTGAAGCATTGGAGATTGCAAAAAGATATTATCTGGAAAATGGCAGTCAGGAGATTACAAAGTTCTATGATGCAGAGAAGAGCTGGATCGCATTTGGAGGTCGCCCGGGACTGGCAAAGATTGGAAACAGTGGAATTGCGATCGATAAGGAACGTGGGGAAATCAGTGATTTTGTCCTTCCTTCGAAAGAAAATTTTGAGTTGTTGAAAAAGGCTGTATTGGTAGAAACGGAATAAATGACAGGATATAGGAGGATATGAAGAATGCCAAGACCAATATTAAGAACACCACAGAAAAGTGAAACACAGACAAACAGTATCCTGAGTGCAACCTGTAATCAGGAACAGAAGCAGAAGACACAGCAGATTGATAAGATGAAATTGGACAGACTTTTAAGACAGCCTCGTTCCAAAGCATACATGGACGCAATGCATAAGCTGGATGCGGGCGGACATGTGCATAATCAGGCGAAGGTTGACAGTATTATTAACACGATCCGTCAGGAGTTTCCGGAGATTGAGCTGTCAGGTATCCTTCTTGGTTATGTATCTATCTGCTATCTGGGAAGACCGTATGAAGTCCATACGCTGGATGTGGCAGGCGGTATTATTGAGCATTACAAGGCCGGAGAAACATTGCCGAATGGGCTGGAAAAGGCAAGGGGAATTGCAATGCGCGGAGGATATGATTTTATCGAAGTATATGTGGACTGTTGCAGGGCCATCAGTTCCAATGGAACGGTATCTGTGATTTCCTGTTAATTAGACAGAGTTGAGGTGAGAGAATGAAGTGTAAAAGTTGTGGGTGTGAAGTACATGATAATGCAAAATTCTGTACAAATTGTGGGACACCGGTAGATCAGCCGGATATGACTCCTGAAAAATCCGTAATAAAGTCGGGGACAGGCAGTGATAAGATCAAGATAATTGTACTGGCAGCGATGCTTGTGATTGCAGTAGCTGCCGGATTGATTGTGAAAAATATGCGTCAGAATGATACTGATGAAAAATATCAGGCTTCCGCAGAAGAAGAGAAGAAGGAAGAAAAGTCAGAAAAAACAGAAGAAGAGACAGAAGAGTCACAGGAAGAAGATAATGAAAAAGAAGATACATCCGATGTATCAGAATCATCAGATCAGGATACAACCGCGAATGAAAGTTCCGCGGCCGTTCCGGCTTATCCATCCGTGAGCGAAGTTCATGTAACCAGCATTACTGCGTCCTCTTCTCTCGCTGAATACAATATGACGCACAGCCCGGAACGTGTGATGGATGGCAGTCTTTCTACAGCCTGGGTGGAAGGGGCATCCGGACAGGGAGAGTCTGAGACAATTACCATATGCTTTGATGCGAACTGCAGGGTCAGTGGAATGAGAATCAATGCCGGATATCAGAAAAGTGCGGATCTTTACAGTAAGAATTCCAGACCGTCAGTGCTTCGTGTCATATATACGGATGGAACTACAGAAGACTGTGCGCTTCAGGATATCAATGGCATGCAGGAGATTCATTTCAGCAGAGAAATGGTAACCGGTTCGATTTCGCTTATGATCGTATCTGTATATCCGGGAACGAAATATTCGGATACCGTCATATCAGAAATTCAGTTTTTCTAAGATTGCGGGATAGATGATGGGAATGTATAAACGTATATTATTCAGAATAAGTGTTCTGCTCCTGATTCTGGCGTTTGTAGCAGGAATCAGCGGCTGTTCGCATTCCGGTGAAGAGGATAAGAGCAATGTGGAGGCAACTCAGGATCTGGAGCATTCGGATCCGGAAGAAGAGCAGCAGGAAAAAGAGCAGCAGGAAAAAGAATCAGAAACCGGGAATGATGAATCAGAGGAAACAGGAGAAACAGAAGAAAATAATGCTGACGATGAGCCGGATATGCAGGTGCCAGATGAGACATTTGTCAATGTAAAAGTGTATCTGCCGGATATTTTTGTAGAATTGAAGTATGCAACAACAGATAACTTTACAGGGCAAAAGATCTATGATTTTTCGGATGCATATCTCCGCTTTGGGACAGTGAAAAAGCTGATGCAGGTGCAGGAACAGCTGAAACAGGGAGGATTTTCATTGAAAATATGGGATGCATTCCGACCGGTATCAGCCCAGTTTACCCTGTGGAATATCTGTCCGAATGCTACATATGTGGCGAATCCGAATCAGGGATATTCTTCGCACAGCAGAGGAAATACTGTTGATATTACAATTGTAAGAGACAATGGAGAAGAGATTCCGATGCCCTCCGGATTTGATGATTTTTCAGCCAGGGCGGATCGCGACTATAGTGATTGTGGTTTGGATGCAGCGAAAAACGCACAGGAACTGGAACGATTAATGACAGAAAACGGGTTTCGGCCATATGCAGGAGAATGGTGGCATTATACGGATGAGGAAGATTATCCGGTAGAAGAAGTTTTCTGTCCGGAATAATCAGAGGAATGAGGAGGAATGAAAAAGTGAAGTGCCCGAATTGTGGAATGGAAGTAAAGGAGAATGCAAAGTTCTGTACGAACTGTGGAACACCTGTCGAATTCAGGACAGAACAGCAGCCGGAGCAGCAGCCGTGGCAACAGACGGAAATGCAGCCGGCTCCGCCAAAAAAAGGAATGAATGATCAGAAGAAGATTCTGTTGATTGTCGGTGTACTGGTACTTGCCGCTGTGCTTGGATTGGTTGTAAAAACAATAAAGAATAAAGACGCAGAAGAAGATGACTTTGATATGGAAGAGTTTCTGGCTGAAGAGGAAGAAAAGGAAGAAGAAAGCAGCGAAGACGTGTCTGAGGAAGAAATGGATGAGGAGTCAGAAAAAGATGTCGAAGAGGAAGAACCGATATATGACTCAACGGAAGGTGGAATTCACAGATATGATTATGTGATTGATGACTGCACATGGCAGGAAGCATTTGCCAAAGCACGTCAGGCAGGTGGATATCTGGTGCATATCAACAGCAGAGAAGAATATAATTATATTCTGTCGGACATTGCCAGGCTGGGATACAATAAGATCCAGTTCCGACTTGGAGGACGCCGTGATGCTAATGGCGTAGATTATTACTGGGTAGATGAGAATAATGAACTCTATGGGGATGTGCTTAATTCTCCGGAATATTGGGCATACGGCGAATGGATGCAGGGAGAACCAAGTTTTCAGGATGGCGATATAGCAGAAGACTGCATGGATTTTTATTATTATGAAAATGAGAACAGGTGGACCTGGAATGATGTACCGAATGATATTATCAGTGTGGTTCCGTATTTCAGTGGAAAGATAGGATATATTGTGGAATATGAAGATTAGAAGATATAATCTGCTGGCGGTCGTTGTACTTCTGTTATTGTGCAGTAGCTGCAGCAGTAAAAAAAGCGGTGATGAGAAGACAAGAGACGCGACACCGCTGGAAGCGTCGACTGAAGATGCAGGTGGGAAAGATACAGAACAGAAAAATGAAGAGAATGAGATGGAAGAGAAGATCAATCAGTATCTGCAGACAATGACACTGGAGGAAAAGGTAGCCCAGATGTTTATTGTGCTGCCGGAATCACTTGTAGAAGGAGTGGATCCTGTCATTGCAGCGGGAGATGCGACCAGAAATGCGATTGATCAGATTCCGGTTGGTGGATTTGTATATCTGGACAGTAATCTGCAGTCCCCGGAACAGGTGAAGACGATGCTTGCAAATGTGCAGTCCTACAGCATGGAACGTATCGGCCTTCCGGCACTTTTGTGTGTGGATGAAGAAGGAGGAACGGTTGCAAGGATCAGTGGAACCGGAAAGTTTAATGTTCCGGCCGTTGAAAATATGTCCGTGATCGGACAGGCTGATGATACGAACCGGGCCAGGGAGATTGGTGCGTCCATCGGTGCTTCTCTGGCAGAATTGGGGTTTAATGTTGATTTTGCACCGGTTGCGGATGTACTGACCAACCCGGAGAATCAGGTTGTAAAAAAACGTTCATTCGGGACGGATCCACAGGTCGTTTCCGATATGTGTCAGGCAGTGGCGGAAGGATTGACAGAATCCGGTATATATGCGACATATAAGCATTTTCCGGGACACGGGATGACTTCGGCAGATACACATGCCGGATATGCATATTCTGATAAAACACTGGAGGAGTTGGAATCGTGTGAGTTGATTCCATTTCAGAAGGGGATTGCGGATGGAATCTCTTTTGTGATGGTCGGACATATCTCTATGCCGGGGATCACGGGGGATCAGGAACCGGCCTCTCTTTCTGAGCACATGATCACAGAAGTACTGAGGAAAAAGATGGGATATGACGGCATTGTCATTACAGACGCTATGAATATGGGGGCCATTGTACAACAGTATTCTTCATCGGAAGCGGCTGTTAAGACCATACAGGCAGGGACGGATCTGATTCTGATGCCTGCGGATTTCCGGTCTGCCTATGAAGGGGTAATAGAGGCAGTCCATAATGGGGAAATATCGCAGGAGAGAATCGATCAGTCGGTAACAAGAATCTTATCTGTTAAATTACAGATAAAATAAAAAGAAAGAGAGAATAAAATATGCAAGAGGTTTTTGAATCAATTAATGGTATCTTTGCGTTTATCGGTCCTTTATCGGATTTTTTATGGGATTTTCCGACGAATTTTGAATGGTATGCTTCCATTCCTCTGCTGGGTAACTTTTCATTTGCCATTATCCTGTTATTAGGTTCCGGTATCTTTTTCAGTTTCCGGATTGGATTCATGCAGGTGACACATTTTAAAAAGGGAATCGGAATCATGACGGAGAAGCGTACGGTGGATACGGGAATTTCACCGCTTGCGGCATTTCTTCTCAGCTCTGCCATGCGCGTGGGGCCGGGAAATATCATCGGTGTAACGGGAGCGATTGCGGTAGGAGGACCGGGAGCGTTGTTCTGGATGTGGATCTCTGCGTTCTTCGGAATGGCGGTAGCCTATATGGAAGGTGTTCTGGCGCAGATTTTCAAAGAAAAGAAGGACGATGAGTTTATTGGGGGTCTTCCGTTCTATGGAAGAAAGCTTCTTGGCAATAAGGTATGGATTGGGGTATTTCTGTCACTGCTTTATATCCTGTATGCATTTTGCTGTCTTCCCGCACAGGGATTCAATGTCGTATCTTCTCTTGGAAGAATGGCTGAGATTGTGACGGGATCATCCATTGCTTCCGATTCTGTATTTTATTATGTGGTTGGTGCGCTGACGATTGTTCTGACCGCGATCATTGCTTTCGGAGGAATCAAAAAAGTAACAAAGTGGACAGATAAGATGGTTCCGGTGATGGCAGTTCTTTATATTGTGACGGTTCTGGTTCTGATCGTTCTGAATATCGGATCGATTCCATACTTCTTTGGTGCAGTATTTTCCGGTGCTTTTCGACCGGAAGCATTCTTTGGAGGTATGTTTGGAACCGTGCTTGCACAGGGAGTAAAGCGAGGCCTGATGTCCAACGAGGCAGGACAGGGTACTATTACCATGTCTGCGGCAGCTTCTGATGCGAAGCATCCTTGCGAGCAGGGAATTCTGGCATCCATTGGTGTTTTTCTGGATACGATTGTGATATGTACACTCTCCGGATTTGTTGTGGTGATGGCGCACTGCTGGGACGGACCAAATGCAGAAGCGTGGGCTGGTCTTGATAAATTGCCGAAATTTACCGAATCAATTGCACAACTGACACCGGGAACGGCTGCAAATGCAATCGTGACTTTCCTGATTACACTGTGTTTTGGCATGTTCGCTTACACTTGTCTTCTTGGAATGATCAGCTTTTCTGAGATTGCAGCAAACCGTATCCGAAAAGACAGAGGGTTTATTAATATCGTCAGAGGAATTGCCCTTTTTGTAGCTGCATTTGGTATCCTTTGCAATATTGCAGGACTGGAACTTGGAAATCTGTGGGCATTTTCAGATCTGGGAAATATTCTGATTGTATTTTTCAATGTTCCGATTGTATATGTGGGTTCAAGATATGTGCTGCGGGCAACGAAACATTATAAGAAGAATGATGGAACTCCATTTACATCAGAAGTGATCGGAAGAAATGACTGTGCTTTCTGGGATGAACGTGCAAAGAATTTGAAATAGGTATAAAAAGGGAGTGTCGTACTAAGGCGCGCAGCGCCCAGTCTCAACTATATCTTTTGCCACAACGTCATCACTCTATGTTATGTGACGGATTTCTTATTAAATCTCTGAGATGACCCAGTAGAGATTTTTTGCAATTGCAGTCACCTGAAAAAGGCTATCACAAAGGACGGCCTTTTGTCTAAGACAGGAGGAGTAGATAAATGTGCAAAGAGGGGACGTCGCAGTAACAGCTGAATAGCCGTTACTGCGGTGTCCCCTTCAGTTCATATGCTGAAAATGCAATAAACTATGCAAATCACATAAACATGTTGCCGGTTCCTACATACCGGATGCCGTCTTCGAAGACGCGTTTTCCTCCAAGAGTGACAAGCTTTACATCATTCAAAAGGGTGATATCCTGGCTTAAGTCACCGCCGACTACCAGAAGATCTGCGTCCAGACCTTCTTTAACCAGTCCGCGTTCATTTTCGAAGCCAAGTACCTTTGCAGGATTGGAGGTTGCAGTCTGGATAGCCTGCACCGGAGTGATACCGTATTCTACCATGTACTGAAGTTCTCTTGGAAGCGGAAGAAGCGGAGAACCGTATACGACCATGTCTGTTCCGGCAAGTATGGTAACACCGGTATCATAAAACTTTTTGAAGTTATCTCGATAAGCTTTGTAAGCCGGTTCAAAATACTCCCAGTTAGCCATTTCCTTTTGCATAACAGGATCATTGACCGGTTTTCCTGCACATTCTTCCAGGTTTTTCTTTGTGATCTCATAGAGATAAGTATAAGCCATAATGGTAGGAGTCCAGGCAAGTCCTTTTTCCGCCATCTGCTGTGCCTGCTCATAAGTCATGAAAGTACCGTGTTCGATGGTGTCAAAGCCGGCATCAATACTCATCTGAATTCCTGGCTGGGTTCCGGCGTGGATGCCGCACTTGATGCCTCTGCGATGGCATTCATCGACGGCCGCATCCAGTTCTTCCTGCGTATACTCAGGGATATGGCTTCTATGCGTAGTAAGAATCTTCACCCATTCTGCTCCGTCACGCACCTGGCGGCGGATCTCTTTGCGGATCTCCCATGGTCCGTCTACCTGGGCGATATCATCATCCCATCCATGACCTCCGGTCATGCACATTCCATTGTCAACATGTGTAATTCTCGGGATTGTGATAAATCCTTTTTCCGCAGCCATCTTTAATGTAGCACATAGCTTTCTTGCAGAAGTCATGTCACGTACACTGGTAATGCCGCGTTCAAAGGCGGCCTGTGCGTGCTGTAATGCATACAAAGTGATCAGCTGATCATTGTAATTGAAGCTGTCAGGCTGTGAGAACCAGTAGCCAAGATGCACATGCATATCGCACAGACCCGGTAAAAGAGTCGCATCTCCATAATCTCTGACCTCTTTTTCCGGGAATTCAGCAATCAGTGCCTCTTTGGTTCCAATCTTTTTAATCTTTCCGTTCTCAATAGCAACTGCCTGGTTTTCCAGTACTGTTTTACCGTCACCGGTAATGATGTGTTTTGCACAAATAATCATATTCATTCCCTGCCTTTTGCATAAATATTAATTATATTATACCATTTATGCATTGAGAGAGCAAACATATCTGACCAGAGGTTCTATGGAATTCCGGTCGCAAAAATCCACCTTTTTTCCATAAGTATCAAGCATCATGTGATCTTCCTCGGTCAACTCGGAAGGGTCTTTTGAGACCATGACCTTGTGGAGCATAGCCATCATGGACTTGTGAATGAAGTTCAGACGGGAGTAATCAATACCGCCGCGCAGATGAAAGATCTGCATCGCGTTCATCATATCCGGGGTCAGAACCCTGGTCAGTTCTTCACGGATGTGAGATACATTATTCTTATCCTGTGGATCGGCAACTCCACAGGTGAATAAAACAAGATTTTTTTCTTTGATGGAATCATAATTTTTTGTAAGGAGTGAGATGCCGCTGACACCGCCTGCATACAGACCGCCTCCATAGATGATCGTGTCATATTCGGAAAGGGAAGAGGGACGAACGGACCGTCTTTCAAGAACCGGGCAGGACAGAGCCCCGGCAATCCATTCAGCATAGCGCCTGGTAGATCCATATTTTGATTCATATATTACAATTGTCTGATTCATAATAACCTCCGGATCATATGATGTAAAATATAACAATACGTTGAAAAGTATAAAATGTCACAGTTGTAACATTTTCATTTCTATAGTATACTAAAGCAATATAAGAAATCAATAACAGGATGGAAAGTGCTACATAATCGCTTTTTTGTGACAGTTTGGAGAATGGTGGTATGAATGGACATCAGAGACAACAGGAGATATCCAGGCATATGATAGAAGATGCTTTCTTCATGTTGCTGGGCAGAGAACCATATGAAAGAATTACCGTGTCAGAGATTGCCGATAAGGCAGAAGTCTCCAGGAGGACATTTTACCGTCTGTACGGTGGAAAGGAAGAAGTCCTGAGAAACTGGCTGGAACGACTTTGTGAAGAATACCGGACAGGATATCCGGCACTTGAAAAGTATGATATCCGGCAGATATCCATGGACTATTTTCAATTCTGGTACAGGCACCGGGAACGACTTCTTCTGATGCACAAAAATGGACTTGGACTCTATATTCTGTATTATGCAACGGGGCATCTGTCTCACAGAGTGATGGAAAAGCGAATCGGAGAGGAACGGGCAGGAAGCAGATCGCAGGCAGAATATTTTATGGAGTATTCTGCAGGTGGATTCGGAAATCTTCTGTTCCGGTGGCTGGAGACCGGGATGAAGGAAAGTCCGCAGGAATACGCAGTTTCTGTGAGCAATTCCATATGCAGGATTCTATCGCCTTCCGTGGAGACCTGAGGGAATGGTCTATGCTTACATTCAAATAAAATTATATAATATTGAGAGGTACAATTATGAAAAAAAGAGATTCATTCAGCTCGAGATGGGGGTTTATCCTTGCCTGTATCGGGTCAGCAGTAGGAATGGGAAATATCTGGATGTTTCCGACCAGAGTGTCATTATATGGGGGAGGATCCTTTATTATTCCCTATTTTATCTTTGTAATCCTGATCGGATCAACCGGAATCATTGGAGAGATGAGTTTCGGAAGAGCCACAAGATCCGGTCCGGTGGATGCATTTGGATATGCGTGTGAAAGGAAGGGGAATCGGAAAATAGGCGAAGCCATCGGTCTGATTCCGGTTCTGGGATCACTTGCAATGGCGATCGGATACACGGTCGTGCTTGGATGGATCCTGAAGTATGCGGTTGGAACATTTACAGGTACAACACTTGCTGCGAATGACGTGGAAGGATTTGGAGCGGCGTTTGGAGGTATGGCTTCCGCATTCGGAAATAATGGATGGCTGCTGGGAGCTCTGGTTCTGGCTGTATTGATTCTGATGCTGGGTGTGAAAAGCGGGATTGAAAAAGCCAATAAAGTCATGATGCCGGTGTTTTTCATTCTGTTTCTGATACTGGGAATCTATGTCTTTTTTCAGCCGGGAGCAAGTGAAGGATATCGATATATTTTCCGTGTGGATCCAAAAGCGCTTGCGGATCCGACCACCTGGATCTTTGCGCTTGGGCAGGCATTTTTCTCCCTGTCAATTGCCGGAAACGGAACGCTGATCTATGGATCCTATCTGTCTGATGAGGAGAATATTCCTGCATCCGCAGGGCGTGTGGCATTCTTTGATACTCTGGCGGCACTTCTCGCAGCGCTGGTGATCATACCGGCGATGGCAACAACCGGAAGCCAGCTGAATCAGGGGGGACCGGGACTGATGTTTATCTTCCTGCCCAATCTGTTCAAATCCATGCCGGGCGGACATGTGGTTGCGATTATATTCTTTGTGGCAGTGTTGTTTGCGGGAATGTCTTCCCTGATCAATCTTTATGAGGCACCAATTGCGACTGTACAGGAAAAGTTCGGCCTCGGACGGGTGCAGGCATGTGCGCTTACGGGTGTTTTCAGCGCTGTTGTGGCAGTCTGCATTCAGGGGATCGTGTCCGGATGGATGGATGTACTGTCCATCTACATCTGCCCGCTGGGAGCAGGACTTGCTGCGATCATGTTCTTCTGGATCTGCGGTAAGGAATATGTAGAAGAACAGGTAAATAAAGGACGGGAAAAGAAAATAAGCAGCAAGGTCTATTATGTAAGCAAATATCTGTTTTGTCCGGTATGTTTTCTGGTTCTGATTCTGGGAATTGTGATGGGCGGAATCGGCTAAATTATAAAAAAGTATTTTAAAAAGTCATATTTTTTGTGGAAAATACATCTTGAAATTGACACATACGATCTATATAATGAATAAAGTTTTTTTGACAGGACTGTCGCAAATGAATCAAATTTGCGACAGTCCTGTCATATGCCAAAAATCTTTTGAAGTTGGAGGATATACAGATGCACAATGATATGACAACAGGCAACCCGACAAAGATTATATTGAACTTTACATTTCCGATTCTGGTCGGAAATATATTTCAGCAGTTATATAGTATGGTGGATACCGTAATAGTTGGTAAATTTGTCGGCAATACGGCTCTTGCGGCAGTTGGATCCTGTGGAACGCTGATGTTTCTGATTCTTGGATTTCTGATGGGACTGACTGCAGGATTCACCGTAATTACGGCACAGCACTTCGGGGCAGGAAATATGCGGGCGGTGCGCCAGTCTGTGGTATCAGCGGCCATTCTCTCTGCAATCATCTCAGTCGTTCTCACATTTTTAAGTATGATATTGATGAAGAAGATCCTGTGCTGGATGAATACACCGGCCGACATGTATGATCAGGCCTACAGCTATATCATGATCATCTGTGGAGGAATTGTGGCACAGGTACTTTATAATCTTCTTTCCAGTCTTTTAAGGGCGGTGGGAGACAGTAAGCGACCTTTGTATTTTCTTATCCTGGCAGCACTGTTAAACATGATCCTGGATCTTCTCTTTATCATTGTATTTCAGATGGGCGCGGCAGGGGCTGCATATGCGACTGTGATCTCACAGGGGATATCCGGAATTCTGTGTCTGATCTATATTGTAAAGAAGGTTCCGATTCTGCATCCGGGGAAGGAAGAATGGAAAATGAACTGGAATCTGGCAAAATGGCAGATGGGAATCGGTCTTCCGATGGCATTCCAGTACTCTATCACAGCGATTGGAACGATTGTTGTTCAGTCTGCACTGAATCTGCTCGGATCTGTGGCAGTTGCAGGGTTCTCAGCCGCCAACAAGATTGAGCAGGTATTTACACAGGCATATATTGCCATTGGAACCACAATGGCGACTTATTGTGCACAGAACATGGGAGCACGGCGGGTAGAACGAGTCCGCGATGGATTTCGAAGTGCTGTATGGATCGGGATTGCATATTCTGTTGTGGCAGGTTCTGTTCTTGCTTTTGCCGGAAAATATATGACAGGATTATTTGTATCAGAGAATATCAGTCAGATCACCGGATATGTGGATATCTATCTGAAATGTATTGGAGGTTCTCTGATCTTCCTGACATTCGTCAATATATATCGGAATGGCATCCAGGGAATGGGATATGGTCTGCTGCCGATGACAGCAGGGATTGCAGAATTAATCGGAAGAAGTGTGGCAGCGATCGCAGCATCCCGCGTTGGAAGCTATACCGGAATTTGTCTGGCCAGTCCGACGGCATGGATACTCGCAGGAGGTCTTCTTATCATCATGTATTGTGGGATTATGAAAAATGTCACGAAAAAAACAGAAGATAATTCCGGAGTTCACAGGTAAGATATTCCCTTTTTCGTTTTCCTGTGATATAATTTATAATAATTATGCAAAGAAAGCATAGAACATACAATTAAGGAGCATGAACTTATGAAAAGAGTATTGTTGAAACTCAGCGGGGAAGCTCTCGCAGGAGATAAAAAGACCGGATTTGATGAAGCAACTTGTATGGGCGTAGCAAAGCAGGTAAAGCAGTTGGTAGATGATGGAATTCAGGTTGCGATTGTGACCGGAGGAGGCAATTTCTGGAGGGGAAGAACCAGTGAGACGATTGACCGTGTAAAAGCAGATCAGATCGGCATGCTGGCGACGGTCATGAACTGTATCTACGTGTCCGATATCTTTCGTTATGCAGGAATGAAGACAGAAGTATTTACGCCGTTTGTATGCGGAGCATTTACGACTCTGTTTTCCAAGGACGCTGCAGTAGAAGCGCTGAATGAGGGAAAGGTCATCTTCTTCGCCGGAGGAACCGGACATCCGTATTTTTCTACGGATACAGGAGCAGTTCTTCGTGCGATTGAGATTGAGGCAGATGCAATGCTTCTGGCAAAGGCGATTGACGGAATCTATGACAGTGATCCGAAGGTAAATCCGCAGGCGAAAAAGTATGATGAGATCTCGATTCAGGAGATCATCGACAAAAAGTTGATGGCGGTTGATCTTACCGCGTCGATCATGTGCCTGGAGAATAAGATGCCGATGCTGGTGTTCGGACTGAATGAAGAGAACAGCATTGTAGAAACTATGAAGGGAACATTTACGGGAACAAAAGTGACCGTATCATAAATGAGGAGGAAAAACTATGAATGCAAGACTGAATGTTTATGAAGAAAAGATGAAAAAGACGCTGGGGAATCTTGACGGAGAGCTCAGTGCAATCCGTGCCGGACGTGCCAATCCGAATGTATTGAACAAGATTGTTGTAGATTATTATGGAACACCGACTCCGATTCAGCAGGTTGCGAATGTATCCGTTCCGGAAGCACGTATGATCCAGATCCAGCCATGGGAGAAGAAGATGCTGAAGGTCATTGAAAAAGCAATTCAGGTATCTGATCTTGGAATCAATCCGACCAATGATGGTTCTACGATCCGTCTTGTTTTTCCGGAACTTACAGAGGAGCGAAGAAAAGAGCTGGTAAAGGATGTTAAGAAAAAAGGAGAGGCTGCAAAGGTTGCAATCCGTAACATCCGCCGTGACGGAATTGACGCAGTAAAGAAACTGAAAGGTTCTGAAGTATCTGAAGATGAGATCAAGGATATGGAAGATGATCTTCAGAAGCTGACAGACAAATATGTAAAAGAGATTGATAAGTCAGTGGAGAAGAAGTCCAAAGAAGTAATGACAGTATAAGTAAGATGAGGGCAGCCCAGGGTGACTGGGGCTGTCCTTACGTTATAGAAGGAGATTAGACAATATGAATGTACCGCAGCATGTTGCGATTATCTTGGATGGAAACGGGCGTTGGGCCAGAGCGAAGGGAATGCCGCGTAATTATGGTCATGCACAGGGAAGCAAGAATGTAGAACGTATCTGCGAGGAAGCATGGCGCATGGGGATCAAGTATCTGACGGTATATGCATTTTCTACAGAAAACTGGAACCGTCCGAAGGATGAAGTGGATGCACTGATGTCGCTTTTGAGAAATTATATGAAGACTTGCCTGAAAACGGCTGCAAAGAATGACATGAAGGTGCGTGTGATCGGGGATATATCAAGATTAGATGAGGATATCAGAAAACGGATTCTGGAGCTTGAGGAGGCGACAAAGGAGAATGGCGGCCTGAATTTTCAGATTGCCATTAATTATGGAAGCAGAGATGAGATCCTTCGCGCAGTCCGCAGGATTGCAGATGATTGCATTGCCGGAAAGATAAAGACAGAAGAGATTGATGAAGAGATCTTTGAACATTATCTGGATACGCATGATATACCGGATCCGGATCTTATGATCCGAACCAGCGGAGAACTCCGACTTTCCAATTATCTGTTATGGCAGCTGGCATATACAGAATTCTATTTTACAGACGTTCCGTGGCCTGATTTCACGAAAGAAGAGCTGTTAAAGGCGATTGAGCAGTATAACGCCAGAGATCGAAGGTACGGAGGCGTAAAGGAGGAAAAACAGAATGTTTAAGACAAGATTGTTAAGCGGAATTGTGCTTGTAATTGTACTGATTCTTACGGTCGGAAACGGTGGGGGTCTGTTGTTTGGATTCCTGGCTCTGATCAGTCTGATCGGGTTATCAGAATTATACAAGGTTGTGGGAGTGCACAATAAACTGCCGGGACTGACAGGATATCTTGCGGCAGTCGTTTATTATGCTCTGGTGATTAGTTCGCATATGGAATATGTAACCCTGCTCACCATTCTTTTCCTTGTAGTTGTTATGGCAGTGTATGTATTTACATTTCCGACATACAGAGCAGAGCAGGTTATGACGGTGTTCTTTGGGCTGTTTTACGTGGCGGTTATGCTTTCTTACGTATATCAGACGAGAATGCTTGCGGATGGGGCGGTTGTTGTGTGGCTGATCTTTTTAAGCTCCTGGGGATGTGATACCTGTGCATATTGTGTGGGTATGCTGATCGGAAAGCATAAGATGGCGCCGAAGCTCAGTCCGAAAAAGTCGGTAGAAGGCGGAATCGGAGGCGTAGTCGGAGCTGCACTCCTTGGTGCACTTTTTGCTCTGGCAGCCAATCATTGGGCAGGTGTAGATGCCAATGTGCTGCATTATGCGATCATCTGCGGAGTCGGCGGCATGATCTCTCAGGTCGGAGATCTGGCTGCTTCTGCAATTAAAAGAAATCATGAGATTAAAGATTATGGTAAGCTGATTCCGGGACATGGCGGTATTCTGGATCGTTTTGACAGTGTAATATTTACGGCACCTGTCATCTATTATCTGGCAACATTCCTTGCCGGAACATTGTAATCTTATATGAAAGCATTCATGAAAGAGGTAGAATATGAAGAAAATAGCGATATTAGGTTCGACGGGTTCGATAGGGACTCAGACGCTTGAGGTGGCCCGGGAGAATGGAGATATCGAAGTGCTCGGGCTTGCAGCCGGAAGTAATATCCGACTTCTGGAAGAGCAGATCCGGGAATTTCATCCGAGGCTTGTGGCTGTGTGGTCTGAGGATAAAGCACAGGAGCTGAGAGTAAAGATTGCAGATACGGATACAAAGGTTGTGTCCGGTATGGAGGGGCTTCTGGATGTATCAACCATGTCCGGAACGGAAATACTGGTAACAGCAGTGGTCGGAATGATCGGAATCCGTCCGACGATTGAAGCGATCAATGCAGGAAAAGATATTGCGCTTGCCAACAAAGAGACGCTGGTAACAGCCGGACATCTGATCATGCCTCTGGCGAAGGAAAAAGGAGTATCCATTCTGCCGGTGGACAGTGAACACAGTGCAATATTTCAGTCCCTGCAGGGAAATGAACAGAAAGCTATTCACAAGATTCTTCTTACTGCTTCCGGCGGACCGTTCCGTGGAAGAAAGGCAGAGGAGCTGTTGGAGATCAAAGTGGAAGATGCGCTGAAGCATCCGAACTGGTCCATGGGTCAGAAGATTACGATCGATTCTTCCACGATGATCAATAAAGGACTGGAAGTAATTGAGGCAAAATGGCTGTTTGGTGTAGATGTGGATCAGGTACAGGTTGTAGTGCAGCCACAGAGTATTATTCATTCGATGGTTGAATATGTGGACGGAGCTATTATGGCAGAGCTTGGGACTCCGGACATGAAGCTCCCGATACAGTATGCGCTGTATTATCCGGAGAGAAGATATCTTCCGGGAGAACGTGTTGATTTCTGGAGTCTTGGAAAGCTGGAGTTTGAGAAACCGGATATGGAGACTTTCTATGGATTAAAGCTTGCATATGAGGCGGGCAGAACAGGCGGAAGTCTTCCGACTGTTTTCAATGCGGCAAATGAACTGGCAGTCAGCCAGTTCCTGAAACGGGAGATCAAATATCTGGAAATCATGGAAATCATAGAAGACTGTATGAAGGCTCATAAAAATATAGATAACCCGACTCTGGAACAGATTCTGGAGACCGAGGCGGCAACCTATGAGAGAATCAACAGCAGGAGGTAAGGAATAATTTGGGTATTATATTGGCAATATTAATCTTCAGTTTCATTGTGTTCTTTCATGAACTGGGACATTTTCTGCTTGCAAAAAAGAATGGAATCGATGTAGATGAATTTGCAATTGGCATGGGACCTGCAATCTATTCCAGAGAATACAAAGGAACGAAGTATTCTGTCAGGATTCTTCCGATCGGTGGATTCTGTGCAATGGGAGAGGATGAGGAAGCAACAGATTCTCCGAACAATTTTAACAATAAGTCTGTGTGGGCAAGAATCTCAGTGATCGCTGCAGGCCCTGTTTTTAATTTCATTCTGGCGCTGGTTTTTTCCGTGATACTTACTGCGATGATCGGATATGACAAACCTGTGGTCAGTGAAGTGGAGAGTGGCTATCCGGCTGCGGAGGCAGGAATGCAGGCCGGTGACAGGATTGTCCGGATGGGCAGCAAAAAGATCAATCTCTTCCGGGAGGTGAACTTCTATAATCAGTTCCATCAGGGAGAGGATGTGGAAGTCACTTTTATCCGTGACGGAGAGAAGATGACGGTAACATTGACACCAAAGATGGATGAAG
This sequence comes from Dorea sp., assembly GCA_016295505.1. Lineage (GTDB taxonomy): Bacteria > Bacillota > Clostridia > Lachnospirales > Lachnospiraceae > Dorea_A. The sequence continues at coordinate 1,514 of JAEDLC010000022.1, read as the reverse complement.
AGCGGGGATATACAAGAATTGGCGTTACAAGTTCCGGTTACTTCAAAGCCAATCCGGTTACGGCAGTTCAATACGGCGCTTATCAGGTGAAGTTCTGGATCTGTACGACGCTGGACAGCCTGAAAATGCTGATCACGGGGCAGATTGGTGCGGACCAGTTGTCCGGGCCTGTCGGAATCGTAAATGTGGTGGATGATACCTATCAGGAGAGCAAGTCTTACGGAACCTTTGTGGTACTGGCAGAGCTTTTGAATATTGCGATTCTGTTGTCCGCGAATCTGGGTGTCATGAACCTGCTGCCGCTTCCGGCTCTTGATGGAGGAAGGCTGGTATTTCTGGCAGTAGAAGCTGTGAGAAGAAAGAGAATACCACCGGAAAAAGAAGGGTATGTACATCTGGTCGGAATTGTGCTGCTGATGGTGCTGATGGTGTTTGTAATGTATAACGATATACGCCGAATATTTATGTAACAGAAGATGTGATATCCGATGGCCGGGATGGTTCCGGTTATCGGATATATCTTTTTTATGGTTATGAAAGGAAGAGAGAATGAAACAAGATAAGAAATCAATCATATATCTTCATGTGGCGGTCATGTTGTTTGGACTGTCAGGCGTAATCGGACAGTTTGTGGAAGTGCCGTCAGTGTTCGTTGCACTGGGGAGGGTCGTGTGTTCTTCGATACTTCTACTGTGTATGATTCTGATAAAAAAGGAAAAACTCCGATTGGATCAGCGGAAAGATTATCTGTTGATCATGGTGATCGGGGCAGTGCTTGCGATACACTGGACTACTTTTTTTCAGTCCATTCAGGTGTCTTCTGTGGCAATCGGAACAATCACGTTCTCTACATATCCGTTGTTTCTGACATTTCTTGAGCCGATCGTTTATCATGAGAAGATACGTAAAGAGAGTGTAATGGGAGCGGTTCTTCTTCTGGTTGGAGTGTTCATTACAATTCCGGAGTTTTCTCTTGAAAACCGAATGACGATGGGAATCATCTGGGGAATGATCTGCAGTGTCACTTATGCGATCCTGACATTGGCAAATCGTTACTTTGCGGTAAAATACGATGGGAAGCTGATCTGTTTCTATGAACAGGGAACGGCAGCGCTTGTACTTCTTCCGGTCGTATTTTTTGTCAGAATCCGCATGCGGATACAGGATGCAGTGGGAATTTTGTTTATCGGCTGTATCTGTACCGCATTTGCATATACACTGTTTGTATCGGCTCAGAAGAAAGTAAAGGCGCAGACGGCCGGATTGATCTCCGGTCTGGAAACAGTATACGGAATTGTGTATGCATTTTTGTTTCTGAGAGAGATCCCGACGATACGGGAGATCATCGGAGGAATGGTCATACTGGGAGTTGCCATGTATACAACTCTGGCCCGGAAGGAAGATACTCAGAATTGACGAAAACAGACAGGCAGTATATATTGGATATAAGAACATGATGTAAAAAGGGGAACGTTATGGAATCAGTACAGGAACAGGTAAGAAAAGATTATGGA
>JAEDLC010000131.1 GCA_016295505.1 Dorea sp. | reverse complement strand
ACATCATCCAGTCCGCTTTCGATTCCAAGATACAGATGCTGCACCCCATGCTCATGAAGTGCCTGTAGCTCCGCATCCGTCTTTTTCAGTATGGATGTTACGGTCGCATCCATATTTACACACTGACACTCCGGAAAATACCGTTCTATCATTTGCAGTATCTCCAGCAGATGTTCTGTCTTCATCCCAAATGCATTGCCGTCTCCCAGAAAGATCTTTTTGGGACTGCCTGAAAGATTTCTGACACGCCGCAGTTCCTCTTCAATCTGTTCCATGGGAAGCTCCCGATACTTCAGATGGCGGAACAGATTGCAAAACTTACATTGATTGTAAGAACATCCGACCATCACCGGAAGCATGAAGGCCGAGCGCTCCATCGGCGCCCGACAGATCTGTCCTTCATAGTTCATACTATTGCCTCCTGACTCTTCTCGTTCCTGCTTCTATCATAACAGGTTCATTTGAATCTTGGGTTATTTGTGTTCTTCCAGCCATCTCACAGCTGTATAAGCATAAACAGCACTTCCCGACGCAAGCACAGAATCATCGAATTTTACCATCGGATGATGCTGTGGATATACATATCCCTGATCAGGTTGCCCTGCCGCAAGTGCAAGCATAATGGACGGAACTTCCTGGCTCACATATGCGAAATCTTCAGATCCTGCGGATTTCGGTGCCTTTCCCTCTCCTGACAGCGCAAGCAACTGTGCCTGTGTAAATGCTTTCGTCGGTCCTAGCAGTTCTCTCAGATAACCTGCCATACAAGCAGACAAATCCTCATCGTTCTTCAGAACCGGGCATCCTTTTCCATAGATCACTTCCGCCTCTGCCCGGAAACTTGCCGCAATTCCGGTAGATATCTCTATAATTCTCTTCTTAATAAATGCACGTACTTCTTCATCATAGGTGCGAATCGTTCCCCCCATAGTCACCGTATCCGGAATGGCATTCGCAGCCTGTCCCGCATGAATGGTTCCAATCGTCAAAACCGCCTCATCTACCAGCGCCAGTTCTCTTGCGTGGATCTCCTGTAAAGCCGTTATAATATGCGCTGCCACGGTGATCGGATCCACTCCGTTATTCGGCATGGATCCATGGCATCCCTTGCCCTGAATTCGTATCTCGTAGTAATCTGCGCCCGGCGCACTGACTCCTCCGTCACTGACAATTACGGATCCTGCCTCGAACGGAACCCCTGCCATAACATGGATCATCAGAGCGGCATCTACATCCGGATTCTTCAGAACACCCGCTTCGATCATGTCATGTGCCCCCTCAAAGCTCTCCTCTGCAGGCTGGAACATTAATTTTACCGTACCTTCAATCTCATCCTCATGTTTTTTCAGAATCTGCGCTGCACCAAGCATCATCGTTGTGTGCATATCATGTCCGCAGGCATGCATATTGTCCGTCTCTGATACAAAATCCACATCTGCCTGTTCTTTCATCTGAAGCGCATCCATATCTCCTCTGATCAGAAATACTTTTCCAGGCTTTTTCCCGCCGGCAGTAACGATCACGCCCGCTTTTCCACAATCCTGCGGTTCATACCCCATGGCTGTCAATTCTGCTTTTACATACGCCTTTGTCTCTTTCAGATCAAAGCCTGTCTCTGCATGACGATGCAGATAGTGTCTTTTTTTAATCAGATCCTGTTCATAATCCTGAACCTCTTTCATTAATAATTTCGCATTCATCAAAACTCCTCCTGACTCTCTCATATCAAATAAAGTTATTTTAAAAATATAATAAGAACTGCGTTTTTAGTAAATTATACTTTATTCTTATGTTAGTTGTAAATACATTTACAGACGACCTCTATATTTTGCGGATAATGAATAAAATTTATCCATACTCTAATCAGATCTTCATTTTTTTGTTGACAAAAAAGAACTGATTGTATATGATATATAGAAATCTCTTTGCACTGAATACATCCAAAAGGATGCGGGATTTACAGTACAAACTGATCAGGCGTCAGACTATTTTCCGTCTGTGAAGCCGGGCCGGACTACATACGGCAGCAGATGATAAACAGCATCTGTGGGACAGTACACAACACGTTCCACAGATGTTTTTTTATACTCTTTTAAACAGTAATAATAACTATGGGAGGATCCTCTTATGACAGATCATTCAAAGAATATCAATGAATCAAAGATTATCAACCAGATATCGACGGTTGGCATTTTCGGAAATATTTTACTGACTACATTTAAGTTATTTGCCGGAATTCTCGGACATTCCGGTGCCATGGTATCCGACGCCATTCACTCTATGTCGGACGTATTTGCAACTTTTATTGCCTTTCTCGGGGTGAAACTGTCCCAAAGAAAAGCAGACAAGAATCATCCTTACGGACACGAGCGGCTGGAATGTGTCGCCTCTATTATCCTTGGTGTGATCCTGCTGGTCACCGGTCTTGGAATCGGTTTTTCCGGTCTGAAAAAAATAACCGCCGGAAATTATAACGAATTGGCTTCTCCGGAGACGATTGCTCTCGTTGCCGCAATCGTTTCTATTCTGGTGAAAGAAGCCATGTTCTGGTACACACGTCATTATGCCAAAATACTGGATTCTGCTGCATTTATGGCCGATGCATGGCATCACAGATCCGATGCCTTTTCCTCCATCGGTTCTCTCATCGGTATCGGCGGTGCAATGCTTGGTTTCCCGGTACTGGACCCGATCGCCAGTGTGATCATCTGCTGCTTCATCCTGAAGGTTGCATATGACATTCTGAAGGATGCGCTTGATAAAATGCTCGATACCTCCTGCAGTGAAGAATATGAGCAGGAACTTTCGGAATACATCCGGAAGCAGGAAGGCGTGATACGTCTCGATCTTCTGCGCACCAGGATGTTCGGCAACAAGATCTACATTGATACCGAGATTGCCGTAGACGGCGATATGACATTAAAAGATGCGCATGATATCGCGGAACGGGTTCACGACAAGGTAGAACAGAAATTCCCCAATACCAAGCACATCATGATTCATGTAAATCCTGCATAACTGCCCGATGACACACGGACATCCAACACTTACATGTCTTCTTTTTCATATCCCTGCACATAGACAAAGCGGTCTTCATCATTCGTGCGGTTCATCTTGTATTCCGGAGACAGAACCGCACGAATCAGTTCTTTCCCCTCATTTTCTACGGCAACCAGCTGCAGATGCAGCGCTTCTTCCAGCTGCTGCACCGTCATATCATCCAGAAATACCTCTTCACCGCTTCGAAGCATATTACAGGTAATTAACAGCGTATCTCCAAGATCAGTTCCGTTTTCCTGCCGCTCCTTCAGCTGGCATTCCAGATCCTGACCCGTGATCAGACCGGATACTGTAACCGTCTCTCCAAAAAAGTCATTGCGTATTGCAAACACGTGGATATGAAGTCCCGGAAATACTTCCATCATCATTTCTGCAAACTTCCGGATCGTTGGGTAAGCCAGTTTGCCGGTAGCAATTGTCAGCGTACGTTTTATCTTCTCTCTCCATACAGGATATTCTTCCATCTGAAGAATCCGTTCCATCTCATCCTGTACTTCTGAATACAAAAGCCGCATCATCCCGACACCGTTCTCCAGCTGAATATACCCGTCATAGCGCTCTTCCTCCGGAAATTCTCTTTCCGCCAGAATATACCACTCGTCACTGGCGTGGATAAAATGAAGACCATATTCTTCATAGAATCTCTGCTGATATCCCTCGATCTGATCAATGACCTTTTCTGCATCCTCTTTCGTAAAAAGTGCAAGCGGATACAGGCCCTCTCTGTATTTGGTCAGTCCGGCCGGCACTACCGATACACTTCGCATGAACGGAAGATACCGCGACAGATCCCGGATAGAGCGATCCAGTTCTTCTCCGTCATTCACACCTTTACACAATACGATCTGGCCATTCATCTCAATATGTGCTTCATACAGATCATTGAGAAACTTCAGTTTTTCTCCTGCGAACCGGTTGTGCAGCATCTTACAGCGAAGCTCCGGATTCGTCGTCTGTACGGAGATATTGATCGGTGCAAGCTGCATATGGATGATTCTGTCTATATCTTTCTGCTTCATATTCGTCAATGTAATATAGTTACCCTGAAGAAATGACAGTCTGGAATCATCATCTTTAAAGTATAATGTCTCACGCATGCCCGGCGGCATCTGATCAATGAAGCAGAAAATGCATTGATTGCTGCAGGAGCGATATTCGCTCATCAGACCATTTTCAAATTCTACCCCCAGCTCTTCATCATAGTCCTTGTCGATCTCCAGAAGCCATTCCCCGCCATCCTGCTTGCGAATCAGAATCTCCACATACTCATCCTTCATCAGATAACGATAATCAAATACATCTTCTATTTCTTTATCATTAATCGCAAGAAGAACATCTCCCGGTTCAATCTCCAGTTCTTCCGCAATCGAACCCGGATATACCGTTTTTATGATATGTCCCTTCTCTTTTTTCATCTGCGGCTACTCCCTCCATCTGTTTATATCGATCCTTATCAGTCAGAATCTATTATAATCTTATCCAATTATATACGTTCTACACAAGAAATGCTACCATTTCTTATCTCTCACATCGCAACATGATTTAATCAGTTCTTAAGATTTTTTCGATTTCTTTAAGAGAATCAACATACTTTGGACATATTTTCCTCTTATAATGTGAAACAGATAGTTGAAAGACACATTCAACTATCTCCCCCCTCATAAAGTAGGCACCGGT
>JAEDLC010000130.1 GCA_016295505.1 Dorea sp. | reverse complement strand
CCCGAACACTTCCGGAAGAGAGGATTTCAATCTTACGATATTTCCGGATATCCTCATTGGCCAGAAAATACACAATTCTCCGGTACAGATGAATCCTGTCTGTCTCTTCGAGAATTCCCGGTTCTTCCAGACACCTGACCGGAAACCAGAATACTTCCGAAGGCTGCGATGCGTACATACTGTATGGGCTCGTCTTCTTCATACTCACGGCAATCTCAAGCCCCACCATATAGGACTTCTGAAGCTTCTGAACCATCTGCTCCGTTCCATCCGAAAAATACCGCACTTTACACATTTCTCCGGATAACAGGACCCCTACATCCCGTACTTCACTTTCCTCCGATATCACGATTTCATTTTTCTGGTAGCTTTTTATCCGGCCCTTTAACAGCCCGAGAATCGAATCTATCTTTTCCCGACTCATCTCACGAAACAAAAAACACCTGTATAATTCCTGATGATACATACTGTACCTCTCTGACCCTTCTGAATATTTACTCTGGCATCATATTATCATATTCTTTCAGATGCGGACAACCGCAGACGTCTATACATTCAAAATTTTGTATCACTTTACAATTGACATACACCTTTTTATTTATTATACTATACTATATTTATAAATACACATGCTTCTAACTTGAATCATGGATTACTTTTCTGTGTATTGATGAACCGGACACCATCGATACGCAAAGCCAAACCATTGACTCTCAAAACCAAATGATCCTCAAACTGCAGAACACTCTGGAAGAACAAAGGAAGCTCCTTCTTGCTTTGAAGAAGGAGCTTGGCGAACTAAAAAGTCACAAGTAATTCATAAGTACCGGTCTTAGCTATGCCAGGATCTTATCCAGCCATGCAAGCGCAAGATCCGGCCACTGCATGGCAGACGCGTCTGCATGCTGTTTTTCCTGCGTCCAGCCATCCTTGGATGCCTTCGTCCACTCTGCTGAAAACTCTCTGAGCGTCTCTGCTTTCGCTGCGCTATGATACATCTCCGGAACACGGTCCGGAGCCTGCGTACTGAGCGTCTTCAACGTCTGCCACTGCTGCATCATGGTATAAATGCTGTCTTTTCCAAGACGATTGGCTGCCCAGTCTTCATCTGCAAGGCTCATCCCATGTCTTCCTTCCATAAAAAGATGTAATTCACATGGAATTCCCGCATCACTGCAAGCTTTTGCATACAAAATACTGTTTTCCACAGGAACTGTCTCGTCCGTCATGGTCTGCCACAAAAATGCCGGTGGTGTATTCGGCTTCACCTGCTTCTCCAGACTCGCCCAGATCAATTCCTCTTCAGCAGCATCCGCTCCGAACAGGCGGTCAAAACTTCCAAGATGGGCTTTCCCTCCACTGGTAATCACCGGATAGCACAGGAGTGTTGCATCCGGACGATTGGAAACATCCGAATCCGGTTCTCCTTCTAACAACATGTCCTCATAATGAACCGCAAGGCTTCCCACCAGATGTGCCCCTGCCGAGAATCCACAACAAACGATCTGATCCTTTTTCAGATTCATTTCCGCTGCATATTTACGGACATGACGAACCGCTCTGGAGATATCACGAAGCGGCAGTGTCCTAAGCGGCTCAAGCTGAAATGTGTTCGTCGAATAAGTCAATACAAACGCCTGATACCCTGCTTCGTAAAACCTTTTTGCTACAATTTCTCCTTCTGTCGGGCTTACAATCGAATATCCGCCACCAGGAACTACAATCATCGCCGGTCGAATCTCTTCATCTTCATGCAGATACGCCTCCATATTCGGAAGAAAATCACCCGCAAAAGGATACCTGTATTCTCCCTTTTTCCACAATTCGATCTTCTCTCTTTTCATACTCTTTTTAGCTCCTTTTGTGATTCATTGATCTGATAACTGTCTCCGTTAGATTGCCTGCTCCGGAGTCCAGCTTTGAATCAGTTTTAACAATTCTGCCCCGCTTTTTAATTCTATATCTGCCAGACTACTTACATCCGGACAGCTTCGATTCCTGTGATTGAGCCAGATCGTATGCCATCCGGCTTTATATGCTCCTACCACATCATTCTCATAGGAATCCCCGATATACCAGGTCTCCTCGGCCTGAAGTTCCAGCTGTTCCTGAATCTTCAGAAATGCACGGACATCCGGCTTATGGTGCCCAATCTCTCCGGATATAAACATTCTGTCTTCTTCAAACCACTGTTCCAGACGAAGAACCTTCAATTTTCTTCCCTGATTTTTCCGGTTCCCATTTGTCAGAAGTGCAATTGGAATCTTCTTTTCCCTGCAGACCTCCAGAATCTCCTTCATAAAGTCAAACAGCTCGATCCTGGTCTGATAATATCGGTATTCCCGCTCAAACTCCGCACTTTCTTCCCTGGTAATCGCACATCCCACATCCTCGCAGGTCATCTTCATTCTCTGATAAAAAGCATCCTCCGAACGAATCTCTCCTTCCTTTTCCAGCACAATGTCCGAAAACACTCTTGATCTGCCAAAAAGGACTTCACAGCTCACATTCGTTTTATCTGCCAGAACCTTCTCAAAAGCTTTCTGAAACGGCCACATCAAGTCATACATCGTATCATCCACATCGAATATCAGATTCATTTTTTTACCTCCGAAGAAACCTTTTCGTCTTATTAGTTGTCTTTATTATACTCCTTTATCCCGAAAAAGCACCCTTTATTTCGTTACCGTTTTTTGTACATATTAATATCCGATTCCTTTTTCTTGTTCCTTGATTATTTAATAAGACTTTACACCTTAATAAATTCCTCCTATAATAATAGATAGTAATCTATGCAAAGGGAGGACGAAAGGATGATGGAATATATGCCAACAGATATGCAATATAAAGATGGGTTACGAAAAGATAAGTTTTTAAACGATCTGATTATCGAATCGCTGAGACGTGGTGATATCGAAAAAGCAATCGAATATCTTGAAAAGGATAATGAACGCATCGAAAAAGCTTTAGAAGAATAGGAAGTATCCCCTGCCACTGACAGGATGTACTTCATACTTTGATATAACCGGAGGTGTAAAGCCTTATTAAATGATTAAGAACTTTACACCTCTTTAAAATTTTTTCTATAACATCTTCTGTCTTTCCTGCTTATACAAACTGAGCATTCCATCTTTCAGCAGCCATGCTTCTCCACAGACAGTTTCCTTTCCATCAATGCACATCAGATAGCTTCCATCCGGAAGGATCAGAAACTCTCTGCCCATGCTGTCCGGATATGTAATATCTTCATACAGTCTTTTACCATCCAGCATACTGTCCTTTACCATCTGATAATGTGGCAGGATCATGGTTTTCGTAAGATCAAGTCCCCGCAGGCAGCGCTGATACTCCGGATCTTCCGATTCCCCGGGAAGTTCGGGCTGCGCATACACAACGTCCGCACTATTCATCGTGCCCGCGCTGATTCCGATAATAATCCCATCAAAATTCTGTATCTTTTCCCGCAGACCGATCCGGCAGAAGAATGCATTCTGCGTCGGCACATGGCCTCCACCAAGGAAAATCACATCATAAGAATGAAGTACTGCCTCTGAAAAATCTGTCGTTCTTTCATCCCACAGATCAAAACAACTGATCGTAAGTCCTGATCTTTCTACTGCTCCGGCAAAGAATGACGTCATCTCATCATTCTCCGGATAACACTCCGGAGAAGCTGTGATCATCAGACATCTGGACTTTTCTTTCCAATACTTCTTCAGGTTCACTACAAACCCGTTCATTTCATCCAGACCTTCCACCGGCCTGCTGCCATCCAGCGGTCCCGTCGGACTGCTGGTCAAAAATACTGCAGTCATATGTGCCTCCTGTTCTGCCGGTCTACCCGATCTTGTCCAGAACCTCTTCCAGATTCAGCGTCAGTGTCCCATCCTCCAGCTTAAAGCACGGAACTCCAACCTTCCCCTGTTCTTTCACCGCATCAAAGATTACTTCCGTATCCCGCAGTTTGAGAAATCGCTTCAGATTCGGCATGTTATTGGAAAACTCCAGATAAACATAGTCTGCCTTTTTCTCATCCAGTTTCTGAATCGCCTCCACACAATCCGGACAGGCATTGGTTCCATATACAATCAGTTTCATGTTTGTGCTCTCCTTTCTAATCCCTCTTGTGATTCTATTCCGACAGGCTCCATCCATGATCATCGTGATAAATCATCTGTCTCGTCATGCCTCCGTCTATACACACATTTTCTCCGGTGATAAATCCGGCCTTTTCGGAACACAAATACAGCGCCATATTAGCAATATCCATTGGATTGCCGACTCTGTGCACCGGCTGCTGTACGGCATCCGGTCCTGTATATTCTGTATAGGCTGTGTCAATCCATCCCGGTGAGATCGAATTCACCCGCACTTTGCCTGCCAGACTTACCGCAAGTGCATGCGTAAGCGCCGCAATCCCGCCTTTTGCCGCGGTATAGCTCTCGGTCTGTGGCTGACTCATCCGGTCTCTCGAAGAGGAAATATTGACGATCGCTGCTCCTTTTGCAAAATATGGCACAAACAGCTTCGTCAGATAAAATGGCGCGGTGACACCCACCTGCAGGGCATATTCAAACTCCTCATAAGTACAGGTATCGATCCCCCGCATAATCGGAAGTGCATTATGAATCAGATAATCCACATGTCCGTAATCATGGATTACCTTCTCTGCAAATGCTTCCAATATTTCCTTCGAAGCAATGTCTCCGGTAAAGTAATCATTTTCTTCTTTATCTATGATACAGACAACTGCACCAC
>JAEDLC010000129.1 GCA_016295505.1 Dorea sp. | reverse complement strand
GAGCAGGATCTCTATGTACTGCACATAGAAAATGCAGACCGTGAGCTTGACACAACGGCAGTGGTAAAACGAACGATGACGTGTGGACTGATCCGGGAAGAAAAGTATTCTGTCGAAGAGATGGGGATGCTGGCAGCAGATCATGCGGCGATCATAGTTCAGGCGCTCGTATTACTGAAAAATCGTCTGTAGCCGCCGAAAAGGTGGAATCAACCTTGTTTCACTATATTTTTTATGATAAGATAATGAGCATAATTGAAGTATCTACAAGGAGGAGACCTATGGGAGAAGAAACAGTTTCTAAAAATTTTATTGAACAGGAAATAGATAAGGATCTTGCAGAAGGAGTTTACAGTGAAGTATGTACCAGATTCCCGCCGGAGCCGAACGGATATCTGCATATCGGACATGCAAAGTCTATTCTTCTGAATTCAGGACTTGCAAAGAAATATAACGGTACGTTTCATCTGAGATTTGATGACACGAATCCTATGAAAGAAGATATGGAATTCGTCGAATCTATTAAGGAAGATGTAAAATGGCTTGGTGCAGACTGGAAAGAGCATCTGTATTTTGCATCCGATTACTTTGACGTCATGTATGAGTGTGCGGTCAAACTTATCAAAAAGGGAAAAGCATTTGTCTGTGATCTGACAGCTGAGGAGATCCGTGAGTATCGTGGAACATTAACGGAGCCCGGAAAGAACAGTCCGTACCGGAATCGCTCTATTGAAGAAAACTTAAGATTGTTTGAGGAGATGAAGGATGGAAAGTGCAAAGACGGGGAGAGAGTTCTTCGTGCAAAGATTGACATGGCCTCTCCGAATATCAATATGCGTGATCCGGTTATCTATCGTGTGGCGCACATGACGCATCACAATACCGGAGACAAATGGTGTATCTATCCGATGTATGATTTTGCTCATCCGATCGAGGATGCAGTGGAACATATCACACATTCCATCTGTACTTTGGAGTTTGAGGATCACAGACCACTGTATGACTGGGTGGTAAAAGAATGTGAATTTGATCCGGCACCGCGCCAGATTGAATTCTCCAAGCTGTATCTGACGAATGTGGTTACCGGAAAGAGATATATTAAGAAGCTGGTCATGGATGGTATCGTGGACGGCTGGGATGATCCGAGGCTGGTATCCATTGCGGCTCTCCGCAGAAGAGGATTTACACCGGAGTCTATCAAAATGTTTATTGAGATGTGCGGAGTATCCAAGAGTCAGAGCTCTGTAGATTATGCAATGCTGGAATACTGCATCCGGGAAGATCTGAAGCTGAAAAAGTCACGTATGATGGCGGTGCTGGATCCGATCAGACTTGTGATCGACAACTATCCGGAGGGAGAAGTGGAGTATCTGGATGTGGATAATAATATGGAGAATCCGGAACTTGGTATGCGAAAAGTTCCGTTCTGTCGGGAACTTTATATTGAACGTAATGATTTTATGATCGATCCGCCGAAAAAATATTTCCGCCTTTTCCCGGGCAATGAAGTGCGTCTGATGCATGCATATTTTGTAAAATGCGAAAGTTATGAGACGGATGCTGACGGTAATGTTACAGTTGTACATTGTACCTATGATCCGGAGACAAAGTGCGGAAGCGGATTTACCGGACGTAAAGTTAAGGGGACGATTCACTGGGTAGCAGCGCCTTATGCAAAGAAGGCAGAAGTAAGACTCTATGAAAATCTCATCGATGAAGAAAAGGGCGTATACAATAAAGAAGATGGTTCTCTGAATCTGAACCCGAATTCTCTGGAAATCTTAAAAGAATGCTATGTGGAGAACAGCTTCCAGGAAGCAGGCCCGCATGACAGCTTCCAGTTTGTCAGAAATGGATACTTCTGTATTGATTCTAAGGATTCTACTCCAGAGAATCTGGTGTTTAACCGTATCGTATCACTGAAGAGTTCATTTAAACTGCCAAAGTAAGCAGTGTGGATCAGCTATGAACGAACTGACGATAAATTTAAATCTTCACTCAAAAAAACCACTGTACGAGCAGATCTATGATTATATTAAGTCGGATATTCAAATCGGCAAGATTCCGCAGGGAGAGAAACTTCCGTCAACGAGAGCCTTGTCAAAGTATCTGGAGGTCAGTCGAAGTACGGTAGAGCTTGCTTATGAGCAGCTTTTGTCAGAGGGATATATTGAATCCGTACCTTATCGCGGCTTTTTTGTGGCACAGATCGATGAGCTGTATCATCTGCAAAAGGGACAGGACCGGATACCGATCAGGAAAAAAGATCAAAAAGTCTATCGGTATGATTTTACGCCGAATGGTGTTGATCTAAAGAGCTTTCCGTACAATGTCTGGAGAAAGCTTTCGAAAGATGTGTTGATTGATGATAAGACAGAATTATTCCGGTCCGGTGATCCACAGGGAGAGGCCGGATTCCGCAATGCAATCAGTAATTACCTGTATCAGGCCCGGGGAGTGAACTGCTCCCCGGAGCAGATCGTGATCGGGGCAGGAAGTGATTATATATTTATGCTCCTTGGAATGATCCTTGGTCCGGAACACAAAATCGCCTTTGAGGATCCCACATATAAGCAGGCATACCGGGTGGCAAACGGGATGGCCTATCAGACGGTTCCTGTATCGCTGGACAGGTATGGAATGAATGTCAGAGAGCTGGAAGAATCGGGAGCAGATATTGCCTATGTGACGCCGTCACATCAGTATCCGACCGGAATTATTATGCCGATCCGGCGGAGAATGGAGCTTTTGAAATGGTCTTATCAGAAGCCGGGAAGATATATCGTGGAAGACGATTATGACAGTGAATTCAGATATAAGGGCAAGCCGATTCCGGCACTTCAGGGTTATGATGTTCAGGATAAGGTAATCTATCTGGGAACGTTTTCAAAGTCAATCGCTCCTGCGATCCGACTCAGTTACATGGTACTTCCGTGGACACTGATGGATGCATATCGTACCAGAAGCAGTTTCGTAAATTCTACGGTTTCCAAGGTGGATCAGCAGATTGTTCAGAAGTTTATTGAGGATGGATATTATGAGAGACATCTGAATAAGACAAGAGCATTATATAAGAACCGACATGATGTGCTGATTGAGGCTCTTCGCCCGCTGGAAGATATCTGCAGTATCTCCGGAGAGCATGGAGGAGTTCATCTTCTTTTGACTTTTCATAACGGACTGTCAGAAAAGGAACTGATAGATCGGGCACTGGAGAAGGATATCCGCGTATATGGATTGTCAGATTATTGCATTGAGAAGGATAATCTGACAGAACCGACGATTCTTCTGGGTTACGCTAACCTTGCAGAACAGGATATTAAAGATGCGGTGAAGATATTGAATCAATGCTGGAGAGCATAATTCAGATCATAATAAAGGGGACTGTTGCAAAGTTAAGATGTTAATATTCTGATTCATGCGATTTCCACAAGAACGCTTCGACGCTCATTCGCTTACCTCAGCTTTTCTTGTGGAAATTGCATGATATCAAGACAGTATATCTATTATCTGCAATAGTCCCTTTTTCGTTTATGCTTTATGCCTATTCAGTTGGTTCTTCTTCAACGGGTTCCTCTTCGAGGGATTCTTCCTTAACAGATTCTTCTTCAGCAGGTTCCTCTGCGACAGATTCTTCTTCAGCAGGTTCCTCTGCGACAGATTCTTCCTCAACAGGCTCTTCTTTGGAAGGTTCTTCATCTGTCTTTTCATTCGGTTCGTCTTTTGGAGCGGTATTCAGGTTGACGTATTCGCGGTCTACCGGCTGCAGATCACTGTCAAGATCAAAGTCGTCATCTTCGAAATCATCAGAGAAGTCGTCTTCTTCACTGTTTTCTTTTTTCTTAAAATAATAGATAAGTCCTGCAATTGCACCGCCAGCAGCAGCGAGTCCTAATATTTTTTTAATCCATTTTTCCATGATCATGAACTCCTTTCGATTATTATCTCTATCATATCACATATTGTGTACTTTTTCCTATAAAAATAAAATAAAATATCTGTAAGTTGAGAAGAAAATGAAAGTGTGGTACACTGTACAATATATTCGAAGTTGAGAAAGGATTGAAAGAAGGAGAAGGAATTGAAGAAAGAAAGTGAAACGAAACGAACGGCAAAGAAAGGATTGTTCAAGATCGTATTTAGTAGAGCGGGGATTTTTGTACTCCTGATATTACTGCAAATAGGAGTATTGGTAAATGTAACGATCTCTCTGCAGGAATACGCAACTTATATCTATGGCGCGCTGACCATTCTTGGAATTGTGGTTCTGATCTACATCATTAATTCTGAAGGAAATCCGGCATTTAAGATGACGTGGATGCTGCTGGTTCTGGCATTGCCAGTGGTGGGAACTCTGTTTTATATCTACGTTCAGCTTCAGTTGGAAACGAGATATATGAAAAACCGGCACGCTGTGCTGAAAGTAGAGACAGATCTTTTTATGGAACAGGATCCGGAGATCGTAGATGCTCTGCGTGCAAGCAAATCGGCAAATGCTCAGCTGTCTTATTATCTTTCTCATCAGTTGGGATTCCCCACTTATCGCAATACAGAGATCAGATATTTCCCTTTGGGAGAGCATATGTTCAAATGTATGGTTGAGGAACTGAAAAAAGCGAGAAAATTTATTTTTATGGAATATTTTATCGTAGAAGAAGGATATATGTGGGATACGATTCTGGATATTCTGATTGAGAAAGCGCAGCAAGGTGTGGAAGTACGTTTCATGTATGATGGAATGTGCGCATTTACGCTGCTTCCGTACAATTATCCGGAGAAGCTTAAGAAGTACGATATCAAGTGCAAGATGTCGAATAAGATCCGTCCGTTTGTGTCAACCGTACAGAATAACAGAGA
>JAEDLC010000128.1 GCA_016295505.1 Dorea sp. | reverse complement strand
GGAACTGCAAGTTTTACAATTGCTCTGGAAGGGTTCATGCTTCCGAGAACAGATTGCGATTGTGAAACTTTTTCAGTCATGTGAGGTCTCCTTTCTGTCAATAACGCCATAAAGTAATATTTCTAATGCCTTATGGCAGCGATCTTCACGAATTTCAAATTCCGTTGTGCTCATATGAGCAATCTGATACTTTGCGTTAATAAAATCCTGAAATTGGCGGAAGGTATCTACCACCTCTGCTTTTGTAAAATGGGGATTCAGGGGCAGCAATTTCAGCAGATTTTCCAGAATATCGATATTCAGGTCATCATACGCCTGCATTCGTTCCTGAATGCCTTCTTTTAAATGAGCAGCTGAAAACATTCTTCCACACATGCAAGGTAAAGATCATCTTTGGTTTTAAAATAATGGTAGATGATTCCTTTTGATATATTCTGGGCAGCGCAAATGGTATTTACAGAGCTGGCTCCATAGCCTTTTTGTGAAAATTCAGCAAGTGCACTTTCCATAATCCGACGTTTGGTCTGTTGATTTTTTTCTTCGCGATTCATAAGATCATCCTTTTGCAAAAAAATTGACCATCGGGTCTATTTTGTAGCATGTCACAAATAGACCTGGTGGTCAATATTATTCACTGGAAAAATCCAGAAGTCTATAGATCGGGTAAGAAGGTGTTACAGGAAAACGTATTATAGCATCAGTCCCATAACATACAGGTCATAATATACCCCGTCTACACGTGTTTGATTACGCAGATGTCCTTCAATCTCAAATCCAAACTTTTCATACAGTTTTACAGCGACCTCGTTGGCGCAAAGTGTATCCAGTTGAATTCGAGTAGTAATTCCATTCTCTTTACAGAAGTCGATCAGACGTCGGATGATCTCACTTCCGATCCCTTTTTTCTGGTACTTTTTCGCAACAACAATTCCGAGCTCTCCCTGATGACGGGATTTGATCTTGTTGCCGGAATGGATGGTTCCGATTCCTGCGATCTCCTGTCCATCCATGGCAAGGATCATGATGCATGCCGGATGAGCATTGGTTGACAGAATGTCCTCCCGCTGCTGTTCTTCATTCATTGGATACTCGTCTTTTTCGAAGCTGAGATAAAATGTCTCTCCGCCTACATAATTGTAGAAGTCTACAATCTTTCCGGCATCCTCTACAACGGGTTCACGATAGATAATATTGCCTGTTTCACACATAATGGTTTCCTTCTTATATTTTTTATGTGTATGAACAAAAATTAATCTTCTGCAACAATACTGATTCCTGTACCGTATGCTTTCGGTCCTACATGGCATCCGACACTGTAAGACAGTGGATCATAGTATACATAAGCACCCGGAAAGGCATCTTCCATCATCTGTTTCCATTCGGATGCTTCCTGTTCCGTCAGATTGGCGCCGGCAGTACCGATCAGCAGGCGCTCTGCAGGAATATCTTTAAATCGCGTCTCTCTGTCATTCTTTAAAGCCTCTACCATCCGGGCCTTGCACTTTTTCATGCCGCGAAGCTTGGCAAACGCATCCAGTTTTTCACCTTGAATCGTCAGAAGCGGCTTGATATTCAGCACAGCTCCAAGCGCAGCACCGGCAGGTGTGACTCTGCCCCCTTTTTTCAGAAATTCCAGAGTGTCTACTGCGATGTAGATGCTGGAGTTGTAAGCATCTGCTTCCAGTTTTGCCTTAATCTCTTTTGCAGGAAGGCCTGCGTCAGCAAGTTTTTTTGCATATAGAACAGAAGCCTTTTGTGTTACGGAGATTCTGTGATTGTCTGCAACCATGACTTTGCCGTCATAGTCTGCAGAAAGGCTGATCGCAGTGGGGCAGGAAGCGCTTAATCCACTGGACATCGGGATGTGAATGATCTCGTCATATCCTTCCTTCAGAATCTGATCCCACATGTCCATGACGTCCGCGGGAGAAGGCTGGGATGTGGATACATTCTTTCCGCCTTTCAGACTCTCGTAGAATTCTTCTTCTGTGAGGTCAATCCCCTCATAACGAGTCTCTTCATCGATAATGACCGGCATGGGCAGAAGAAAGATCCCCATGGATCTGGCGTCCTGCTGGCTGATTCCGCTGTTTGTGTCAGTCATAACAGCTGTTTTCATAGGTGAAAATCCTCCTTTGTTCTTATTCTTATTCTAATCGGTTCGCTCTTTTCCCCAGAAGAACAATGCTACGGTTCCAGGGCCTGTGTGGCTTCCTATGGTGGTTCCGACACTGTAGATCTCAACGCGTCCGTTTAATTTTGGAAACCGTGCTTCTACCAGATCGGCAACAGCTCGTGCATCCTCATAACACCCGGAATGTGAGATATAGCATTTCCCGGAATATTCCAGTCCGTCATCTGCACACTCTTCCATCTTATCAACGATCGCACGAATAACTTTTTTCTTTGTGCGGATCTTGTAACGGGGAATCAGATGCCCTTCGTTATCCATATTAAGAAGCGGGCAGAGACTCAAGGCACCTCCGATAAATCCGGCTGTTTTGGAGATTCTTCCACCTTTTACATAGAAGGTAAGGTCTGTGGAGAAAAACCAGTGATGCAGATTTAACTTGTGTGCCTCCGCATAATCCCGGACTTCTTCGATACTTTTTCCCTCATCACGAAGGTCCGCCAGGCGGTCCATCAAAAGGCCATAACCGGAGGAAGCACCCAGTGAGTCAACAATGTAGATCCTGCGATCCGGATAACGTTCTTCCAGTTCGGATCTGGCAATCATGGCTGAATTAATGACACCGGAGATTCCCGAAGACAGACATACATGCAGAATGTCTTTTCCCTCTTTCAGAAATGATTCGAAATAAGTTTCGAATTCATCTGCGTTTACCTGGGATGTCTTCGTTTCGGCGCCGTCGGCCATTGCCTTGTAAAACTGGTCAAATGGAATAGATTTTCCAAGGTCATCGGTATATTCTTTCCCGTTTAATTCAAAATGGAAGCAAATATAGGAAATATCGCGTGCTTTAAAATGTTCTTCTGTAAGGTCTGCTGTGGAACAGCAGCTGATTATAAAATTACTCATGTTTATCATACACTCCTTTCTGGAACTCAAAGAAACTTCAAGTATTCTAAACATCAAAATTGTAACATTTTCGTGGAACAAATTCAACATTTCCACAAGGAACGCAAAGAAATCTCCTGAAATTATGTTATACTGACTGCAGAAAGAGAAGGTGGAGGATAAATATGAGAATGCATATGGAAGAATGCAGATTATGTCCGCGAAATTGCAAAGTAAACAGAAGTGGGGGACAAAAGGGATACTGTGGGGCATCTGAAAAACTTGTTGTTGCCCGTGCCGCCCTTCACATGTGGGAGGAACCCTGTATATCAGGGGCTTCCGGATCCGGAGCGGTGTTCTTTTCCGGATGTCCCATGCGCTGCAGATTCTGCCAGAATTATCAAATTGCGGCGGCGAAAAGAGGAAAAGTCATATCGATCGAACGGTTGGCACAGATCTTTCTGGAACTTCAGGAAAAAGGGGCTGCCAATATCAATCTGGTCACGCCGACGCATTACACGCCGCACATCATAGAAGCACTGGATATAGCCAGAAGCAATGGTCTGCATCTTCCAATCGTATATAATACCAGCGGATATGAAAAGCCGGAGACTCTGAAAAGACTGGAAGGATATGTAGATATCTATCTTCCGGACTTTAAGTACATGGACAGTGCACTGGCAAAGGAATATTCCAATGCTCCGGATTATCCGGAATATGCAAAAAGTGCATTGGAAGAGATGGTAAGACAGACCGGAACACTGAAGATGGATGAAAGAACCGGGATGGCGCTTTCGGGCGTAATCGTACGGCATCTGGTGCTTCCAGGACATGTGAAAAATTCAAAAGCAGTACTGCGATATCTGTATGAGACCTATGGCGACCGTATCTATATCAGCATCATGAATCAGTATACTCCGATGCCGCAGGTCAAAGAACATAAGACCCTTAGCCGGAAAGTGACAAAAAGAGAGTACGAAAAAGTCATAGATTATGCACTGGAATTAGGGATAGAATGCGGCTTTTTCCAGGAAGGAGATGTAGCAGAAGAAAGCTTCATCCCGGAATTCGATAACGAAGGAGTATAAAAAGCCCGTCACAGGATATTGAGCTCTAAACAGAACAATCAGAGATATCTACAAGAAAAGCTGAAGGAGTATAAAAAGCCTGTCACAGGATATTGAGCTCTAAGCAGAACAATCATCGATATTTACAAGAAAAGCTGAGGTAAGCGAGTCAGCGTCGAAGCGTTCTTGTAAATATCGATGATGTCAGGCTTAGAATCATCTCATAAATTGATTGATTACATGGAGGACCCCATCCTCATCATTGGAGTGCGTTACATAATCTGCCTTCTCCAGCACAGCAGGCTGGGCATTGGCCATTGCGACTCCAAGTCCGGCGGTCTCGATCATGGTAATATCATTGTACCCGTCTCCGCAGCAGATCATCTGTTCCGCGGTAAGACCGATGCTCGTCAGCAGTCGGAGCAGGGAATGTGCCTTATCAATGCAGGGCGGCATGACTTCCAGAAAAAATGGATCGGAGCAGTAGATGTTGAGTGAGGACCGGAAATGTTCTCTTAACCGCTTTTGAATCTGCTGCAATACTTCGGGATCTCCGGGAATCAGAAGCTTATAGGAGTCCTTCGGGATGTGCTGCAGGAAGTCTTCCCCGACGCAGTCGATCGGTGCATGATTGATAAAGGACTCCAGTTCGGTGTACTGATTCGGCCGGAAGCCGGAGATCAGTCTGTCCGGAGGATATGCAAGGATATCGATTCCGGTATCTTTGTATTCACTGGCAATCTGATATACAGGTTCGAAGCACCAGGTCGGAAGCGTTTTGTTGTAGAT